>CAKUKL010000103.1 GCA_934662925.1 uncultured Oscillospiraceae bacterium
GCGCAAGCGGGTGCGGTGGGGAGAGGAGCCGCAAGGAAGCGGCCGGAGTTTTCGCCGCCGGGCGGAAACGAAGGAAAGCGGACTTTGCGGCGACGAAGCCGCGCGTTGCGAACAGGCGAAGCGTGAGTGGGCGCGTGCTCTTGCCGTTGCGCAGGAGCACGCACCGCATAAAAACACATACATCAGACTTCCGCTCCGCCGGAAGCCTGTGTGACTGAACTCTTACATATAAGGAGGAATTTTTCAATGGACTTTAAGCTGTCCAAAGAGCAGGAAATGCTCCGCAAGCTCTTCCGGGATTTCGCGGAAAACGAAGTGAAGCCCCTCGCCGCCACGGTGGATGAGGAGGAGATGTTCCCCGAGGAGACCGTGAAGAAGATGGCCAAGCTGGGCATGATGGGCATCTACTTTCCCAAGGAGTACGGCGGCTCCGGCGCCGACGTGCTGACCTACGTCATGGCCGTCGAGGAGCTGAGCAAGGTCTGCGGCACCACCGGCGTCATCCTGTCCGCCCACACCTCTCTGTGCTGCGCGCCCATCTATGAGAACGGCACCCCCGCCCAGAAGGAAAAGTATCTGCCCAAGCTGTGCTCCGGCGAGTGGCTGGGCGCTTTCGGCCTGACCGAGCCGGGCGCCGGCACCGACGCGCAGGGCCAGCAGACCACCGCCGTCAAGGACGAGAACGGCAACTGGGTGCTCAACGGCTCCAAGATCTTCATCACCAACGCGGGCTACGCCAACGTGTTCATCATCATCGCCGTTACCGGCACCGTGCTGGACAAGAAGGGCCGCAAATCCAAGGAGATCTCCGCCTTTATCGTGGAGCGCACCGACCCCGGCTTCTCCGTGGGCAAGCACGAGAAGAAGATGGGTATCCGCGGCTCCTCCACCTGCGAGCTGATCTTTGAGAACTGCGTTATCCCCGGCGACCGTCTGCTGGGCAAGCAGGGCAAGGGCTTCGCCATCGCCATGAAGACGCTGGACGGCGGCCGTATCGGCATCGCCTCTCAGGCTCTGGGCATCGGCGAGGGCGCCGTGCAGGAAGCCATCAACTACACCAAGGAGCGCGTCCAGTTCGGCAAGCGCATCAGCCAGCAGCAGAACACCCAGTTCCAGCTGGCCGACATGCACACCCGGATGGAGGCTGCCAAGTATCTGGTGTACTCCGCCGCCATGAAGAAGCAGAACGGCGAGCCCTACTCTGCCGACGCCGCCATGGCCAAGCTGTTCGCCGCCGAGGCCGCCAGCGATGTGACCCGCCGCGCCGTCCAGCTGTTCGGCGGCTATGGCTACACCCGTGACTACCCCGTGGAGCGCATGATGCGCGACGCCAAGATCACCGAGATCTACGAGGGTACTTCCGAAGTTCAGCGCATGGTCATTTCCGGCGCTCTGGGCGTAAAGTGATCAGGAGGGAGAGAGCATAATGAAAATCATTGTTTGTGTCAAGCAGGTGCCCGACACCTCCGGCAAGGTGGCCGTCAAGGCCGACGGCACCATGGACCGCGCGGCTATGGACACCATTTCCAACCCCGACGATATGAACGCTCTGGAGGCCGCCCTCCAGATCAAGGACAAGAACCCCGACACCAAGGTGGTCGTGCTGTCCATGGGCCCCGCCCCCACGGAGTCCATGCTCCGCGAGTGCCTGGCCATGGGCGCGGACGAGGCCTACCTCGTGTCCGCCCGTGAGTTCGGCGGCGCCGACTCCTTCGCTACCTCCTCCACGCTGGCCGCGGCCATCCGCAAGATCGGCGTCGAGAAGGAAGACATCATCTTCTGCGGCCGTCAGGCCATCGACGGCGACACCGCTCAGGTCGGCCCCCAGATCGCTGAGAAGCTGCATCTGCCCCAGGTCACCTATGTCACCGAGATCAAGAAGGACGGCAACTCCCTGACCGTCAAGCGTCAGCTGGAGGACGGCTACATGGAGCTGAAGGTCCAGACTCCCTGCCTGCTGACCTGCATCAAGGAGCTGAACACCCCCCGCTACATGAGCGTGCCCGGCATCATGGAATGCTATGCCAAGCCCTACACCGTGTGGGACTTCAACGCCATGTCCGACGACCCCACCATGAAGGTGGAGTTGGTCGGCCTGAAGGGCTCTCCCACGCAGGTCTACAAGTCCTTCTCTCCCCCCGTGAAGGGCGCCGGCACCATGCTGGAGGGCGCCGACAAGGATACCTGCGAGAAGCTGGTGTCCATTCTGGGCGAGAAGCACATCATTTAAGGGAAGGGAGCGTTACAAATGGCTTTTAATAGTAAAGACACTGCCGCCTTCAAGGGCGTGTGGGTATTTTGTGAGCAGCGCGACGGCGTCATCCTCGGCACCAGCTACCAGCTGCTCAGCGAGGGCCGCAAGCTGGCCGACGATCTGGGCGTGGAGCTGTGCGGCGTGCTGCTGGGCAGCGGCCTGAACGAGACTTACGCCAAGGCTCTGGGCGGCTACGGCGCCGACCGCGTGTACGTCTGCGACCATCCCCTGCTGAAGGATTACACCACTGACGGCTACACCAAGGTCATCTGCGATCTGGTGGAGGACAAGAAGCCCGAGATCTTCCTCATCGGCGCCACCAACATCGGCCGCGATCTGGGCCCCCGCGTGGCTGCCCGTCTGCACACCGGCCTGACCGCCGACTGCACCCATCTGGACGTTGATGTGGAGAAGTACAAGGCCTTCCTGAAGACCACCTCCACCATTGACGTGGACAACACCAAGTTTGAGGATACTAAGAATCTGAAGATGACCCGTCCGGCCTTCGGCGGCCATCTGATGGCCACCATCGTGTGCCCCCTGTACCGTCCTCAGATGTCCACCGTCCGTCCCGGCGTCATGCAGACTCAGCCCTACAACGAGGAGACTGCCGCCAAGACCATCCTCGAGAAGGTGGACGTGAAGCTGGACACCTCCGACATCCATGTGGACGTGGTGGAGATCAAGAAGTCCGCCAAGAAGATGGTGGACCTCATCGGCGCCGATGTGGTCGTGGCCGTGGGCCGCGGTATCAGCTCCGACCCCAAGCGCGGCATCGAGATCGCCGAGGAGCTGGCCGATGTTCTGGGCGGCGTCGTGGGCGCTTCCCGTGCCGTGGTCGACGCCGGCCTTATCAGTGTCGATCATCAGGTGGGCCAGACCGGCAAGACCGTCCATCCCAAGATCTATGTGGCTCTCGGCATTTCCGGCGCCATTCAGCATCTGGCCGGTATGCAGGATTCCGAGTGCATCATCGCCGTCAACAAGAACGGCAGCGCCCCCATCTTTGACGCGGCCACCTACGGCATCACCGGCGACCTGTTCAAGGTCGGCCCCATGCTGGCTGAGGCCATCCGCGCCTACAAGGCGTCCAAGAACTAAATACCGGTATCGGAATGGTTCTCGAAAAGCCCTCCGTCCAGTCATGGACGGAGGGCTTTTTTGCGTCCTTCGACAGCGTTTGCTTGCGGTTTCGTTTGGGTCCCGCCATACTGAAGAAAAATCTGGGAAAAGGAGGAATTCACATGCGGGAAATGGCGGTATGTACCCGGGGGGCGGAGGATCAGGAGGGCCGCGCCCGGCGGTACGCCTATTCCATCCTCATCGACGAGATGGACGTGGGACCCTTCGCCTGCGAGAGCTACGGCGTGAAGATCCGGGAGGAGGGCACGGGGCAGACGGCGGTGGCGTCTCACGTCACCACCAGCATCCCCCGGATCGACGAGCTGATGGACCTGCTCACCCGGAACACCGTCACCCCCGCCGGGCTGGGGGACGTGCTGGCCGACTGGCTGTGACGGCGGTCACTCCGGGTCTGTCAGCAGCTCCGCCGCCAGATCGTCCGCCATCTGATACACCCGGTCGAAGTCCACGTGGGGATTGTAGAGGGACTCCAGCCGGTCGTGGGCGGCCTTTGCCTGCCCGAGGGCGGAAATAGCTTCGCCCTCCAGCGCCGCGGCCACTTTTCGGGAGAAGCGCAGCCGAGGCCGGTACCGGCGGTAAAGCTCCTTATCCGTCATGGCGTCCAGCCGGAGCCGCCGGTAGGGCCGCTGGGGGAGGGTATCCTCCGGTGGGGCGGACACGAAGGCGAGGGACAGCTCCGGGAAGATGACGTGGGCCAGCCGGTCGGGGGCCATGGGATCGGGACAGGCTACGGCGTTCCAGCCCGCCGCCGTCCCGGCGGCGAGAATGGGGGAGAGCAGCTCGTGGGCAAGGCCGAAGCTGTCCGACAGCTCGTAGACCCGCTTCGCCTGGGCGGCGACGGTGTCCCAGAGGAAAATACGGCCCTTGTGGGTGACGGCAGACAGGAACCGGTGGGTGATCTCCCCGGGCTGGCTGCCGTTTTTTCTGATCTCACGGCTGACGATGCCTGCCGCCCGGCGGCGGAGCCGCTGGATGACGGTATCGGTGAGGAGCAGCTCCCGGCCGTCCCGGCGGAGCTGGCTTGCGGCTTCCAGACAGCGGTAGGCCCGGGGATAACAGGCCTTGTATTCGGCGGTGGCGTCCATGACGTCCTGCCGCAGGGGGGTGAGACCCGCCCGGTCGTAGCAGCTGCCGAGGTTCACATAGCTCTCGATGACCCCGGGATACTCCGGTTCCACCACGTGGGGCGCGGTGCCGTCCACCAGCGCGACGCCCCGCTGGGGCAGGATCAGGCCGTCCAGCGACTCCGGGTCGCCGGAGCAGGGGATGAGCACCGTTTCCAGCCCGGCGGCCTCGGCGTGGCGGGCCACCCGCCGCATGAAGGAGGACTTGCCGCAGCCGGCCCCTCCTTTTAAAATGTAGACCGCCTGCGCCTTGGGCGCGGGCATCAGCTCGTGATACAGGGAGTAAAAGCCGGTGGGGGAGTTGGCCCCCAGAAAGTATTGCAGCTGCGCCATGAAAAGACCTCCTGAATGGGATTTTTTGCGTTTTACACTATAAGCTATGCCGTGAGAGGGGTCCGGGTGCGGCAAAGGACAGAAAAATTGTAAAAATTGCCGGTTTTTCTTGACGCAGAGGACAGAGGCGGGTATACTGCCCTTGTTAAACAAATAACGAATGAACAAAAGCGATCTGTGAACTTTGTGAAGAAAATAACAATTCGCAAAAAGGGAAAATGAGGAAAAGAGAAAGAAGAGGAATGAACCAGCAATGCGACACTATGAAACACACGTACAGGAGCTGAAGGACGGCGTGCTCACCGCCGTGGCACGGCTGACCTGGAATGACCGTCTGGACACCGGAGATATTCTGGATGTCCCGGAGCAGATCATCCCCGGGCCGGAGGCCACCATGCGCTGCTGCATTTACAAGGAACGGGCCATCGTGGGCAGCCGGATCAAGCTGGCCATGGGCGGAAACCGGGCCAATCCCATGGTGGTGGAGGTCATGCCCATCGCCTGCGACGAGTGCCCGGTGACAGAGATCAGCGTGGGCCCGTCCTGCCGGGGCTGCATCGCCCACCGGTGTATGCAGGCCTGCCCCAAGGATGCCATCTCCATCCAGAACCATCGCTCGGTCATCGACCACTCCAAGTGCATCCTGTGCGGGCGGTGCATGTCCGCCTGCCCCTATGGGGCCATCGTGAAAAACATGCGCCCCTGCGAGAAAAACTGCCCCACGAAGGCCATTTCCATGGGGGAGGACCGGAAGGCGTCCATCAACCCGGAAAAGTGCATCTCCTGCGGCGAGTGCACCGTCCAGTGCCCCTTCGGCGCCATCATGGATAAATCCTACATCGTGGAGGCCATCCAGCTGCTCATGGGCGCGGACACGTGGGGCTACCATGTCTACGCGGCGCTGGCCCCCTCCTTCGTCGGGCAGTTTGAGGGCACCGTGGGCCAGCTGGTCACGGCCCTCCGCCAGATGGGCTTTTACGACGTGATGGAGGTGGCGCTGGGCGCCGACCTCACCGCCCAGACGGAGGCGGCGGAGTTCGAGGAGCGGGGCGGCAATATGCTGTCCTCCTGCTGCCCGGCCTTTGTGGAGTTTG
>CAKUKL010000104.1 GCA_934662925.1 uncultured Oscillospiraceae bacterium
TGGTTTTGCCGCACCCACTGGGCCCAAGCAGTGTGAGGAACTCTTTGTCGTTGATATACAGATTGATGTGATCGAGTACGACGTCGTCGTCGTAGGACATGACGCAATCCTTGAGACGGATCAGTTCTTTGGCCATGTATCCTCCCCCATTTCTCCGCTTTTGCGCTGTTTTCCGCCATGCTTCCTCACCGCCCTCGGAAATACAGCAAGTATTCCCATCGGGCGTTTCGTCGCCTGATCGAAAAACATCATCAAAAGCAGTCGTAGTTGTGTTTTGTCAGCTCCCTCGATTTATTCACCCGGCAGGTGCCCGCCATGTTGGACAGCGTTCAGAATTTGCCTGAAAGCCCGGGGTTTCACGGATAGCGAGATACACTATATTATTTTATAAAAGGAATGTCAATCGTTTTAGACAAAATTTCGCCTTATTTTCCGCAGCGGAAGGGCGTGTCCGGTTTTTGAGCGAAACAGGAGCGGAGCGCGGCCCGCTCACAGCTGAAAATCCGGAAAATATTCGTCCACGAAATCCACGTCCTTTACCGTCCACTCCCGGCCGTTGAGCCCGGCGAGGCACCCGGCGTCGGTGGTGAACTCGAAGCGCAGCTTGTAGGAGTACAGGGCCTGATAGCTGCGGCCGTACTGGCGGTTGTCCCGCTCCCGGCCATACTTGCCGTCCCCCAGCAGGGGGTGGCCCGCGGCGGCGAACTGGGCGCGGATCTGGTGGGTGCGCCCTGTGATGAGGTCGCACTCCACGAGGGACAGGCCGTTTTTCACGCACAGTGTTTTATATAAGGTAAGGGCGGTCTTGCCGCCGGGGACGGGCTTGCTGAACACCCTGACCTGTGCCTTGTCCTCGTCCTTGAGGATGAAGCCCTTCAACTCACCCTCCCGGGGGCGCATTTCGCCCCGGATGACGCACAGGTACAGCTTGGTCAGCTCCCGGTCGCGGATCTTCTGGTTCATGATCCGCAGAGTCTCGGCGTTTTTCGCGGCGATGACGATACCGCCGGTGTTCCGGTCGATGCGGTTGCACAGGGCGGGGGAGAAGGAGTTCTCCCAGTACGGCGACCACTCCTTTTTCTGGTACAGGTACGCCTGAATGTGGGTGATGAGGGTATTCACGCGCTCGTGGTCGTCGGGGTGGACCATCATGCCGGGCCGCTTGTTGAGCAGCATCAGGTTCTCGTCCTCGTACACGATGTCCAGCTGGGGCTTGAACACGGAAAGAAAGGCATTTTCACGATTGGGGGTTTCAAAAAACTCGTCGTTGATGTATAATTGAATCATGTCCCCCACGTTGAGCCGCACATCCCGCTTGGCGCCCTTGCCGTTGAGCTTCACCCGCTTGATGCGGATGTACTTCTGGGCCAGCGGCGCGGGGAGCAGGGGCAGCGTTTTGGCCAGCCAGCGGTCCAGCCGCTGACCCGCGTCGTTTTTTCCGATGGTGAATTCCTTCAAGGGAAAGCCCTCCTTCTGAGTGTGCCGCATATCCCAGATATCATACCACAGATCTTTTCGGGAAAAAAGAGAGAAAAATTGCAGAAAGTATTTGACAACGGCCCCCACGTTTAGTATAATACCATTCGTGCCATTATGCGAGGTGTAATATGAAGCTGGATCTGAGGCAGCTTGCCCGAAAGCCGGGCGGGATCCTTCCCTTTGACTACGAATTGGATATGACTGATTTGGAGTGGAACGGGGAAAAGCCTGTTGCCGCGCCCATCCATGTGGAGGGTGAAGTGCGGAACATGGCCGGCGCTCTGCTGCTGACCGCTCAGCTCACCGCGAAGCTGTCGCTGGTCTGCGACCGCTGCATGAAGCCCTTTGACCGGGTCAAGACCGTGGAGTTTGAAACGCTCCTGGCCTCCGAGCTGGAAAACGGCGAGAACGACGAGATCGTTCTGCTGGACAAGGACGAGCAGCTTGATCTGGACGAGCTGATGGGCGAGGTGTTCATCCTCAATTTGGACACAAAGAATCTCTGTTCCGAGGACTGCAAGGGCATCTGTCCCGGCTGCGGCGCGGATCTCAACAAGGAAGCGTGCCGCTGTAAGCGGGAGATCGACCCGAGGCTGGCCAAGCTGGCTCAGCTGCTGGAACGAGATGACTGATGGAATGCTATGTCTACGGACATTGACCGACAAGGAGGTGTCAAAATGGCCGTCCCTAAGAGTAAAGTATCCAAGCAGCGCAGAAACAAGCGCCGCAGCTCCGTGTGGAAGCTGGAGACTCCCGGTGTGAACACCTGCCCCAAGTGCGGTGCTGTCCGGCTGCCCCATCGCGTCTGCAAGAACTGCATGACCTACAATGGTCGTGAGGTGAAGCTGACCGCGAGCAACTAATTGACCTGTGCCGAAAAAAGAGCTGCCGCAAAGATGGCTTTGCGGCAGCTCTTTTTATATTTGCCTTTATTTTCCGCAGGTTTTTTGTTATACTATATCTGCGCGCCCTTCGGGGCCGCGGTTTCAAATCCAGATATAATGGAGGGATCAACCATGGCAAAGCCTCTGGTCGCTATCGTGGGCCGGCCCAACGTGGGAAAATCTATGCTGTTCAATAAACTCACCGGCAAGCGCCTGTCTATCGTGGAGGACACGCCGGGCGTCACCCGGGACCGGCTGTACGCCGAGGCGGAGTGGCGTAGCCGCACCTTTGATATCGTGGACACCGGCGGCATCGAGCCGGGGACCGACGATCAGATCCTGTCCTTCATGCGGGAGCAGGCGGAGATCGCCATTTCTTCCGCCACGGTCATCATCTTCGTGTGCGACATCAAGACCGGCATGACCGCCGCCGATCAGGAGGTGGCCGGGATGCTCCAGCGCTCGGGCAAGCCCGTGGTGCTGGCGGTGAACAAGATGGACGCCACCGGCCGCACCGACCCGGACATCTACGAGTTCTACAACCTTGGCCTCGGGGACCCGTACCCCGTCTCCGCCGTTCACGGCCACGGCACCGGTGACCTGTTGGACGCCTGCTTCGAGTACTTTCCCCCGGAGGATGACGAGGAGGAAGAGGAGGACGTGGTCAAGGTTGCCATTATCGGCAAGCCCAACGTGGGCAAGTCCTCGCTGGTCAACCGGATTCTGGGGCAGGACCGGGTCATCGTCTCCAACGTGGCGGGCACCACCCGTGACGCGGTGGACAGCTACTTTGAAAATGACCGGGGCAAGTACCTCATCATCGACACCGCCGGGATGCGCAAGAAGTCCAAGGTGGACGACCGGATCGAGAAATTCTCCGTCCTCCGGGCCACCATGGCCATCGAGCGCAGCGACGTGTGCGTCATCATGATTGACGCCCAGGAGGGTGTCACCGAGCAGGACACCAAGGTGGCCGGTCTCGCCCACGAGGCGGGCAAGGCCTGCATCATCGTAGTCAACAAGTGGGACGCGGTGGAGAAGGACGACAAGACCATGAAGCGCATGGAGGACGACGTCCGCCGGGATCTGGCCTACATGACCTACGCCCCGGTGCTGTTCATCTCCGCCTTGACGGGCCAGCGGGTCGATAAGCTCTTCGACCTCATCAACAGCGTGGTGAATCAGGCGGCCATGCGCATCCCCACCGGCGTGCTCAACTCCGTTCTGGCCGACGCCCAGACCCGGGTGCAGCCGCCCACGGACAAGGGCCGCCGCCTGAAGATCTACTATATGACCCAGATCGGCGTCAAGCCGCCCCACTTCGTCATCTTCTGCAACGATGCGCGGCTGTTCCACTTTTCCTATCAGCGGTATCTGGAAAACCAGATCCGCAGTACCTTCGGCCTGACCGGTACGCCTGTGCGCATCACCATCCGGCAAAAAGGGGATAAGGAGGACTAAGTATGTATCAACATCTCAGCGGCGTACTGGATGCGTATCCCGGCTGGCTGGCCGTGGCCTGCGCCGGGATCGCCGTGATCTCCTACTTTCTCGGTTGCTTCAACGGGGCGGTGGTGGTGTCCCGGTACATCCTGCGCAACGACGTGCGCAACCACGGCAGCGGCAACGCGGGCCTGACCAATTTCTACCGCACCTTCGGCGGCCCGCTGACGCTGGTGGTCATCCTGTCCGACGTGCTCAAGGCCGTCATCGCCGAGCTGTTCGCCATCTGGCTGTTCGGCACCCTGAGCCCGCTGCTCATCCCCTTCGGCAAGTACTGGGCCGGACTGTTCTGCCTGCTGGGCCACATGTACCCCTGCACGTTCCAGTTCCGGGGCGGCAAGGGCATCCTGTCCGGCGGCGCCATGGCCATTGTCATCGATTGGCGGGTGGCGCTGGTGGTGTGGGGCGGCTTCCTGATCCTCGCCATCCTGACAAAGTACGTATCTCTCGGATCCTGCTCCACCGGCGTCACGTTCCCCATCGTGACGTGGTGCGTCTACCGGGACCCCATCCTGCTGGTCATCGCCGTCATCATCGGCGGGCTGATCCTCTGGAAGCACCGGGGAAATATCCAGCGGCTCATCGCGGGCAACGAGTCCAAGTTCGCATTCCGGAAGAAGGGCGGCCCCGTCCCCGCCGCGGCGTCTGAGGCGGTGGTGTCCGCCGTGACCGAAGCGGAGCGGGAGTTGGAGAAGCGGGCGGCAAAGAAGTCCGGCAAGGCCGCGAAAAAGGCGGAAAAAGCCGAAGCTGAGCCGGAAAAGACCGAAGCCCCGGCGGATGCCGAAGAAGCGGCAGCCGCCAAGAAAGAGCCGGAACCCGCCGGCGAACCGGCGGAAAAACCGGAAACGACCGAACCTGACAGCGACCCGGAGGAGACCGAGCGATGAAAACTGCGGTGATCGGCAGCGGCGGCTGGGGCACGGCTCTGGCGCTGGTGCTGGTGGAAAACGGCCATGACGTCACCTTGTGGTGCCGCCGGGCCGACAAATGTGAAGAGCTGTGCCGCACCCGGGAGAACCCCCTGCTCAAGGGCGTGCCTCTCCCGGAGGTGCTGAAGCTCACCGACGATCTCGCGGCCGCGGAGGACTGCGGCGTGGTGGTGCTGGCTACGCCGTCCTTCGCCCTGCGGGAGACGGCCCGGCGGCTGGCCCCCCATCTCACGCCGGGGACTGTGCTGGTCAGCGTGTCCAAGGGCATCGAGAAGGATACCTGCCTGCTGCTCCATCAGGTGGTGGAGCAGGAGGTGGGGGACAAGTGCCCGGTGGTGGTGCTGTCCGGCCCCTCCCACGCGGAGGAGGTGGGCCGGGGCGTGCCCACGGCGGTGGTGGTGGCGTCGGAGAACCGGGCCGCCGCAGAGCTGGTGCAGGACCTCTTTATGAACGAGCGCCTGCGCATCTACACCTCGCCGGACATCGTCGGCGTGGAGATCGGCGCGGCCATGAAAAACGTCATCGCCATCTGCGCGGGCTACTGCGCCGGGGCGGGTTACGGCGACAACACCCGGGCCATGCTCATGACCCGGGGACTGACGGAGGTTGCCCGGCTGGGTGTTGCCATGGGCGGACGGAAGGAGACCTTCGCCGGCCTTGCCGGGGTGGGTGACCTCATCGTCACCTGCACGTCCATGCACTCCCGGAACTGCCGGGCGGGCATGCTCATCGGGCAGGGCGTTCCGGCGGCCGAGGCGGTCACCGGCATGAACGGCGCGGTGGTGGAGGGCTATTACGCCGCGGCCAGCGCCCGGGCGCTGGCGGAAAAGGCGGGGGTGGAGATGCCCATCACGCAGGCCATTTATGAGGTGCTGTATGAGGGCCGGGACCCCCGAACCGTCCCCGCCCAGCTCATGAACCGGGACCGGAAGAACGAGCTGGAGCTGGAAAACTCCTGGATCTGACGCAAAAGCGCGCCATGCATCGCATGGCGCGCTTTTTATTCCGCCAGATCGAAAAAATCCAGCAGAGAGGGGACGCAAAAACGCCCCGTGCCGAAGCACGAGGCGTTTCAGTTTGAGATATTCAAATCAAACAGCACGGGTGACCTTGCCGGAACGGAGGC
>CAKUKL010000105.1 GCA_934662925.1 uncultured Oscillospiraceae bacterium
GTACTACGTGGGCGAGAACACCCCCGTCTGGAAGCAGACCGCTGACAGCGCTCTGCGCAGCGCCGACGTCAGCGAGTGGACCGAGGGCCTTGAGGAAGGTTACGAAGGTTCCTACACTGACGCCGTCAAGAACGTCGGCTGACGCTTAATGATCCAAAACAAAAAGCTGCGGACTGAATTTCAGTCCGCAGCTTTTTTCGTATTCAATTTTTCCGCTCTGCCCTGCGCCCTTCCAGCCAGCGCAGGAACCTCGGCACGATCCAGCCCGCCAGCAGTCCGCACAGACTGCCGACGACCGCACCTGCCAGCACGTCGCTGGGGAAGTGCACGCCCACATACAGCCTTGACAGGCCCATGAGCACCGCCGCGATTATTGCCGCGATCTTCATCCAGCGCTTGGGCGCGGACAGGCACAGCGCCAGAGCGAAGGCGAAGGCCGCGCAGGTGTGGCCCGACGGGAAAGAATTGGGGTCGGAGCTTTTTACCAACACATCAAAGTCCGGTATGACCACCCACGGCCTCGCCCGGCTCAGCAGCGGCTTGATGGTCAGGTTGGTGAGGATCAGGCCGAAAGTCATGGCCGTCAGCGCCGTCCCGCCGCTCCGCCGGGTGCTCTTGAAAAACAGCATCAGCACCGCCAGCGCGATAAACAATATTCCGACATTGCCCAGCGTGGTATAAAACTTCAGCAGTACGTTCAAGATCGGCACTCTGACGTTTTCCGCGATCCAGCGTAGGGCGCTCTCGTCCATGGTTTGCAGCCAGTCCGGCATCCGCGCACACCTCCAGTGTCCCTTGACCCTGAGCAAAAAGGCATGTATAATGATTTTCAGCCTTTTCGCTGCATTTTCTGTCTGACGCAGTGATTATAGTACATATACCGGCTTGTGACAAGCCTTTTGGAGGGTCCCGAATGAAAGTCATCCATCTCATCAGTGGCGGAGACACCGGCGGCGCGAAAACCCACGTCCATTCCCTGCTCCGCGGTCTGTCCGAGCATATTCAGGCAGACATGGTCTGCTTTACCGACGGCCCCTTCGTGGAAGAGGCCCGGGAACTGGGCATCCACACCGAAGTCATCTCCTGCCGCAATCCCTTTCAGGAGCTGAAGGCCTTCAAGAAAAAAGTACTGGACGGCGGATACGACATCATCCACTGCCACGGCGCCCGGGGCAACCTGATGGGTGCGCTGCTGGGCCGGGCCACCGGCCTTCCGGTGGTCACTACCGTCCACAGCGACTACCGGCTGGACTACATGGGCCGCCCCTTCTCCCGGCTGACCTATGGCACCATCAACACCATCGCTCTGCGCTGCATCCCCTACCACATCGGCGTGTCCGACGCCACGGTGGACATGCTTATCGAGCGCGGCTTCGACCCCCAGCAGCTCTTCGCCATCTACAACGGCCTTGACTTCTCCCCCATCACCCCCGCCATGAACCGGGCTGAATTCCTCGCCTCGCTGGGGCTGGACTGGCCGGAGGATTCCGTCATCGCCGGCATCGCCGCCCGGCTCAACCCGGTGAAGGATATGCCCACCCTCATCCGCGGCTTTGCCGCCGCCCATGAGCAGGCCCCGCAGCTGCGGCTCATCATCGCCGGAGACGGTCAGGACGAGGCCATGCTCCGGGATCTGGCAGCCCAGCTGGGCGTGGCCGACTGCGTGTGCTTCGCCGGCTGGGTGGAGGACACCAACAGCTTCTACAACGCGCTGGACATCAACACCCTCACCTCCCTGTCCGAGACCTTCCCCTATGCCCTCACCGAGGGGGCGCGCTTCGCCTTGCCCACCGTGGCCACCCGGGTGGGCGGCGTGCCCTACCTCATCGACCACGGCGTGAACGGCTACCTCTTCCAGCCCGGGGATCACGAGGCACTGGCCCGGCATCTGGCGGATCTGGCCGCCTCCCCCGCCCTGCGCCGCCGTCTGGGCAGCCACCTGCTGGAAAAAGCCCGGCGGGACTTCTCCATCGAGCGCACCATCCAGCGTCAGCTGGAAATTTACGAAACCGTTCTCCGCCGCCACAGCCGCCCGAAGAAAAAGCGGGACGGCGTGGTCATCTGCGGGGCATATGGCCGGGACAACGCGGGGGACGAGGCCATTCTGGAGGCCATCCTCCGGGAAATGCGGGCCATCGACCCGGATCTTCCCCTGTGGGTCATGACCCGCAAGCCCAAGGACACCCGCCTGCGCCACCGGGTCAACGCGGTGTATACCTTCAACGTCCCCGGCTTCTCCCGGCGGATGGGCCGCTCCCAGCTCTACATCAACGGCGGCGGCTCCCTCATGCAGGACGTGACCAGCAAGCGCTCCCTGTGGTTCTATCTGTTTACGCTGGATCAGGCCAAGCGCCGGGGCAGCCGGGTAATGATGTACGGCTGCGGCATCGGCCCCATCCACTATCCCTCCAACCGGAAGCGCGCCCGCCGCACCATCAACCGCTCCGTGGACGTCATCACCCTGCGGGACCGCTCTTCGCTGGACGAGCTGGTCAGCATGAACATCGACAAGCCGGAGATCATCGTGGCCGCCGACCCCACCGTCATTCTCCCCGCCGAGCCCCGGGAGGTGGCGGACAGCCTGCTGGAGGCCGCGGGCCTTGTTCCGGCGGAGCAGCGCTATCTGGGCATCGCCGTCCGGCCATGGCCGGGTTTTGAGGAAAAGGCCCCTGTGTTCGCCGCGGCCGCCGATTACGCCTACGAGACCTACGGCCTTATCCCGGTCTTTCTCCCCATTGAAGCCACCCACGACGTGGCCGCCGCGGAGCTGGCGGCAAAATATATTCAGAAGGCCCCCTATGCCGTCCTCCCGGGGACGGATATCCCGGGACAGACCATCTCCCTGTTCTCCCGGATGGACGTGGTGATCTCCATGCGGCTCCACGCGCTGATCTTTGCCGCCTGCCACGGCGTGCCGCTGGTTGGCGCCGTCTACGATCCCAAGGTCAGTTCCTTCCTCGACTCCATCGGGCAGGATCTCTACACCCCCTTCGACCGGCTGGACGCCGAGACGCTGAAGCGCCAGCTGGACGAGGCCGTGGCCCGCATCGGGGACCGGCCCCGGCTGGAGGAGGGCGTCCGCCGTCTGGTGGAGCTGGAGGCTCAGAACTCTGCCCAGGCCCGCCGCATTCTCTCTGCAACCTGAATCGCTCCACAATACGGAGGTTTTTCCTTTGAAGCAAATCGTCTGCCTGTCCCACAGCCCGTGGAGCGCCCGGCCCAACCGGACGCAGCAGCTGCTCACCCGCATGAGCGACGCGCAGGTCCTGTTTTTCGAGCCCCCCGGCCGCCCTCGGAACGCGGAGATACAGGACGGCCTGCGGGTGCGGTCCAACGTCACCGTGTATCCTACGCCCCCCTTTCTTCCCGGCGGCATGGAGCAGGGGCTGCTCCGCCGGGGCAATCAGCGCCGGATGTCCCGGCATATTGAAAAAATCATGACAAAGCACCGCTTCCGCGAGCCCGTCCTCTGGTGCACCACGCCTGAGAACTGCTTTATGGTGGATCAGCTGGCCTGCCGCGGCCTTGTGTACGACTGCCATCAGGAGTGGGATCAGTTCCCGCTGGAGTGGGAGAGCGATCTTGCCTTTGCCGCCGACGTGGTGTTCGCCGCCTCGCCGGGACTTGCCCGCCGCCTGTCCCCGTGCAGCGACAACATCGCCCTGCTGCCCAACGGTGCGAATCCCATGATGTTCCTCCGGGACGACCTGACGCCGCCGGACGCCATGGCCCGGCTCTCCCGGCCCATCCTCGCCCGGGTGGGCGACCTGACCGCTGATCTGGAGCTTGGCCCCATGATCTACGCCGCCCAGCGCCGCCCGGAGTGGACCTTTCTCCTGCTGGGCCGGGTGGGTAAACAGGCCGCGGCGGCTCTGTCTCCCCTGCCCAACGTGGTGCTGGCCGGGCCGGTCCCCGCCGTGGAGCTGCCCGACTACCTCTCCGGCTGTCAGGTGCTCTTTGACCTCATCCACACCCGCCGCCGGGGCGGCGACATCATCCCGTCCCGGATGTACGAGTACTTTTCCACCGGCAAACCCGTGGTCACCATGGTGGAGCCGGATCAGGTAGAGCCCTTCCCCGACGTGGTGTATACCGCCTACGACCCCAACGGCTTTCTCCGCCGGTGCCAGACGGCGCTGGAGGAGGACGGCGGACTTGCCCGGGACCGGCGGTTGGAATACGCTCAGAGGTCCGCGTGGTCCCGCCGTGCGCAGGAGGTGTCCCGCATACTGGAGGACACCGGCCTGTTCTGAACATTTGCAGACTGACAAGGAAATCTGCTTTTTCCCCGGACAGATTGTATAAGCGTACGAAAATATTTTAACCGCTTGATTTGACTGTTTTTTTACATTAAAATAGGCCCATAAGCTGAATGTAAGGGGTGCGGTTATATGAGCGGCTCTGTTTTCTGCCACGTTATGTTCTCGAACTCCGCCCACGGCATCCTTGCGTCTATTTTCATTTTATAAGCCCACAACAGGCTGACTTATACCGGTCAGCCTGTTTTTATTTTGCTAAGGAGGTTTCCGTCATGCAGAAAAAAGTTGCTGTCATCATGGGTTCCGACTCCGATCTGCCCACCATGCAGCCCTGTCTCGACCGGCTGAGCGCCTTCGGCATCCCCTTTGAAGTGCGCATCATCTCCGCCCACCGTACCCCCAGCGCTGCGGAGCACTTTGCCTCCACCGCCAAGGAAAACGGCTTCGGCGTCATCATCGCCGCCGCCGGAAAGGCCGCCCATCTGGGCGGCGTGCTGGCCGCCTACACCATCCTCCCGGTCATCGGCGTACCCATCAAGACCTCGATGATGGGCGGGCTGGATTCTCTGCTGTCCATGGTCCAGATGCCCAAGGGCGTGCCCGTGGCCTGCGTGGCGGTGGACGGCGCGGAAAACGCCGCCGTGCTGGCCGCGCAGATGCTGGCGCTGGGCGATCCGTCCCTCAATCAGGCGCTGTCCAAATACAAGGCCCAGATGGACGCCGACGTCACCGCCAAGGACGAAAAGGTCCGCGCTCAGTACGTTTAACCACACTTTTCATATACAAAAATTCGGAAAGGGAGTCATACAAATGAAGAAACTGGAACAGCTCTACGAGGGCAAAGCCAAGAAGGTCTACGCCACCGACGATCCCAACCTTGTTATCGTGGACTATAAGGACGACGCCACCGCCTTCAACGGCGAGAAGAAGGGCACCATCGTGGGCAAGGGCGTCATCAACAACAAGATGACCAACTTCCTGATGCAGCAACTGGAGAAGGCCGGCGTCCCCACCCACTTCGTCGAGCAGCTCAGCGACCGCGAGACCGTGGTCAAGAAGGTGTCCATCGTCCCGCTGGAGGTCATCATCCGCAACATCTCCGCCGGTTCCTTCGCCAAGCGCTACGGTGTAGAGGAGGGTATCGTGTTCGACGCACCCACCATCGAGTTCTCCTATAAGAACGACGCGCTGGGCGACCCCCTCATCAACTCTTACCACGCTCTGGCTCTGAAGCTGGCCACCGCCGAGGAGATCGATACCATCAAGAAGTACGCCTTTGCCGTCAACGACTTCCTGAAGAAGACCATGCTGGACTGCGGCATCACGCTGGTGGACTTCAAGCTGGAGTTCGGCAAGACCGCTGACGGCACCATCGTGCTGGCCGACGAGATCAGCCCCGACACCTGCCGCTTCTGGGACGTCAAGACCGGCGAAAAGCTGGACAAGGACCGCTTCCGCCGGGATCTGGGCAACGTGGAGGGCGCATATCAGGAGATGAGCCGCCGTCTGCTGGGCGAATAAGCCGCACATAACATCGACGACGCGCAGGACGGCAGGGGCATCTTCCCTACCGTCCCGCGCCGTGTACAAGGAGGTACCACATGGGCGGCTTGTTCGGCGCCATTTCCAAGCGCGACTGCGTGCT
>CAKUKL010000106.1 GCA_934662925.1 uncultured Oscillospiraceae bacterium
CGTCCACGATGGCGAAGGAGTGGCCCCGCTGGACCAGCTCGTTGGCGTAAATGGCCATGTTGTCGCGGAGGTAGTCGAAGCCGAACTCGTTGTTGGTGCCGTAGGTGATGTCGGCGGCGTAGGCGGCCTTCTTCTCTTCCTTATTGAGGCCGTGGATCACAAGGCCCACGGACAGGCCCATGAACTTGTAGACCTTGCCCATCCACTCGGAGTCACGCTTGGCCAGATAGTCGTTGACGGTGACGATATGGACGCCCTTGCCGGACAAGGCGTTGAGGTAGGCGGGGAGGGTGGCCACCAACGTCTTGCCCTCGCCGGTCTTCATCTCGGCGATGCGCCCCTGATGGAGGATGATGCCGCCGATGAGCTGCACCCGGTAGGGCCGCATGCCCAGTACGCGCTCGTCCGCCTCGCGACAGGCGGCGAAGGCCTCTGGCAGGATGTCGTCCAGCGTCTCGCCCTTGGCAAGGCGCGCCTTGAACTCGTCGGTCTTGGCCCGGAGCTCATGGTCGCTCAGCGCCTTGTACTCGTCGGCGAGGGCCTCGATCTTGTCCACGATGGGATTGAGCGCCTTGACCTCCCGCTCGGAGCGGGTGCCGAAAATTTTTGAAAACAGACCCATAGCTTCTGTGTCCTTTCTATCCGTCTTGCGGGCGTAAACACCCAATTTAACTCGTACAGTATACCACATTGTATAAGGAGAAAAAAGAGGAAATTGTAAATAAAACGCCGCCGGGGCCTTTCGATTTTCCCACGAAACTCACAGCGCGGGGGGCCTGCGCCCTCCCCGCCCGTCTGCCCTTTCCACAGATTTCCCCCGGAGTGTCCCGGCGTTTTTGTGCGGGATGGAGCAACCTTGGGATTTTGCCGTATTTTCCTTGACAATGTCCGTCGCTGGCGGTATAATGTCCATCACAATCAAACAGGACAGACGAAGCGCCCAGGAAAACAGCCATTCGGCTTACCGAAGGAGTAACACTCTCAGGTGTCCCGCAGACGGGATCAGGACTGTGCGCGGATGTAACTCTGGAGAAGCTCAATGGTTTGAGTGCCGAAGGTGCAAAGCGGACGGGCCAAATAAGGCCGCCGCCAATCTCTCAGGCAAAAGGACAGAGGATGACGAAATTCCGGCGGGGGCGCGCGTCCCGCCGTACCTTCCGTTTTTCCCGGGCCGTGGAGCATGTTCTCCGCGGCCTGTTCTTTTTTCTTGATCAAAGAGGAGAGGGATCTGTTATGTTGGAAAATCTGGAAGCGGTATTGTTTCCCATTGTCTGCAAGATCAATGAGTACCTGTCGAACTACATTCTCGTGTTCCTGCTGGTGGCCGTGGGCCTGTGGTACTCCGTCCGCACCCGGTTCGTGCAGGTGCGCTGCTTCGGCGAGGGCATGAAAAAGGTGTTCGGAAACCTCACCCTCCGGGGCAGGAAGCACGAGAGCGGCATGAGCTCCTTCCAGGCGCTGGCCACCGCCATCGCCGCTCAGGTGGGTACGGGCAACATCGTGGGCGCTTCCGGCGCCATCCTCACCGGCGGCCCCGGGGCCATTTTCTGGATGTGGGTCATCGCCTTCTTCGGCATGGCCACCATCTACGCTGAGGCCACGCTGGCCGTCAAGACCCGCAAGATCGATAAGGACGGCACCATTCACGGCGGCCCCGTCTACTACATCACCACCGCGTTCAAGGGCGGCTTCGGCAAGTTCCTCGCCGGATTCTTCGCCGTGGCCATCATTCTGGCACTGGGCTTCTTCGGCTGCATGGTGCAGTCCAACTCCATCGGCTCCACCTTCCAGACCGCCTTCGGCATCCCGTCGTGGATCGTGGGCATCGTGCTGGTGGCCATCTGCGCCGTCATCTTCCTCGGCGGTGTCCAGCGGCTGGCTGCCGTCACCGAGAAGATCGTCCCCGTCATGGCGGTCATCTTCCTGCTGGGCGGCCTTGCGGTGCTCATCGCCCGCGTCACCTACATCCCCGCCACCTTCGCCATGATCTTCAAGTACGCCTTCCAGCCCCAGGCCATCATCGGCGGCGGCTTCGGCTACGCCATCAAGACCGCCGTCAGTCAGGGCGCCAAGCGGGGCCTGTTCTCCAACGAAGCCGGTATGGGCTCCACCCCCCACGCCCACGCTCAGGCCAACGTGAAGGATCCCCACGATCAGGGCGTGGTGGCCATGATCGGCGTGTTTATCGACACCTTCGTGGTGCTCACCCTCAACGCGCTGGTCATCATCTCAACCCTGTACGCCTCCGACGGCATCCTCGCTGCCGGCGCCATCCCCGATGGCATCGGCAAAGCCAATCTGGCCCAGACCGCCTTCGGCTCCGTGTTCGGCGCCCAGATCGGCTCCGCCTTCGTGGCCGTCTGCCTGTTCTTCTTCGCCTTCTCCACGGTGCTGAGCTGGAACATGTTCGGCAAGATCAACGTCATCTACCTTTTCGGCAGAAAGCTGGGCAAAAAAGCCGCCACCGTCATCTACTCCGTCATCGCGCTGGTGTTCATCTTCCTCGGCACCCTGATGAGCAACGATCTGGTGTGGGAGCTCACCGATATGTTCAACAATCTCATGGTCATCCCCAACGCCATTGCCCTCTTCGCCCTCACCGGCGTGGTGGTGGGCATGGTCCACAGCCGCGGCAAAGAGCCCGCGAAACTGTCCTGAGCGGATCTATTCTGACCTCGAATTGCCGCCGTTTCGGTGCAAACTGCACAGGGACGGCGGCGATTTCCGGCTCTTGATCCAAATTTCGCCGAAATTTTCCAACGCCGTTGACAGCGGTGCAGGACGGCGCTATAATACTTGCAAATTGAACCAATGATAGAGGCGCGGTTACGAAGAGTACCCGGAGGGCAAGGACAACTGCTTCCGGCGAAAGGCGTCGCCGCCGAAGGGCGTGAGGACTGGTCCGGTCCCATGTGCCTGGGTCGACGGGAAATACCCGGCGGACTGTCACACTACCGTGTGAAGCGCTATCATGGAGGAAACGGCTCCTTGTCCCCAACGCATTTTTCGGGGGGGAGTTTTGTTGACCATGATCGCATCTGCGGTTCATGGTCTTTCTTTTTGCCTGAGGAGGTAAAAAGAGCAAAAACAAAACGAAAGAGGAGATCCAAAATGAGAAGAAGAACCATCGCCCTGCTGCTGTCCGCCATGATGATGCTCGGCCTGTCCGCCTGCGGCGGGACCCAGAGCGGAAACGACGCCCAGCCCTCCCAGAACACCGGCTCCACCGTGGACATCCCCCCTGTGGAGGATCTCACCGGCGTGGACACCAGCTCCATTCCCGGCCTTGAGGACGGCGTGCTCACCGTCGGCATGGAGTGCGCCTACGCCCCCTACAACTGGACCCAGATGGACGACTCCAACGGTGCCGTCCCCATCTCCAACGTCTCCGGCGCTTACGCCAACGGCTACGACGTGATGATCGCCAAGCGCATCTGCGAGGCCTACGGCTGGGAGCTTGAGATCGTCTCCTCCGCGTGGGACTCCCTGTGCCCCGCCGTCCAGTCCGGCGCCATGGACGCCAACATCGCCGGCCAGTCCATGACCGCCGACCGTATGCAGGAGGTCGATATGGCCGGCCCCTACTACTATGCCACCATCGTCTGCGTCACCACCAAGGGCAGCCAGTACGCTGATGCCACCTCCATCGCCGACCTGGCCGGCGGCAAGTGCACCGCCCAGTCCGGCACCATCTGGTATGACTCCTGCCTGCCCCAGATCGAGAACGCCGAACTGCTGGCCCCTGCCGACAGCGCCCCCGCCATGATCATGCAGCTCCAGACCGGCGCGGTGGACTTCATCTGCACCGACATGCCCACCGCCATGGGCGCCGCCGCCAAGGACGACAGCCTTGTGATCCTGAACTTCTCCGGCACCGACGGCGACTTCCAGTTTGCCAGTGAGGAGGAGCGGGCCGAGAACGTGAACATCGGCATCTCTGTCCAGAAGGGCAACACCCAGCTGCGCGACGCCATCGACGCCGTCCTGTCCGCCCTCACCGAGGAGCAGTTCAACGCCCTGATGGATCAGGCGATCGCCATTCAACCCGAAGTCTAAGTGCGCAGGATAGGCGCATAGGGGAGCTTGGAACGAAGCGAAGGCGAGCGCAGGGCCGTGCGGCGGCCCGCAGACCAGCCTGAGTCGGAGCGAAAGCGACCCGGCCATGCGCCCAATCCGCAGCATGATAATGCCGAAATCCTCACCTCAAACAACACAGGCGCTTCCCAAAATCGTCCGAAAGGAATGTGACCCATGGATAAGCTCGCGAAACTATGCCATGACGTGGCGCTGCTCTGGTCCAAATACTGGCCCATGTATCTCAACGGCGTGAAAAACACTCTGATCCTCGCGCTGGTGGCCACGGTCATCGGCTTCGCCATCGGCCTGATCTGCGGCATTCTCAACACCATTCCCTACACGAAGCAGGACCCCCTGCCCAAGCGCTTTGTGCTCAAGCTCATCCGGGTGCTGGTGCGGATCTACGTGGAGGTCTTCCGCGGCACCCCCATGGTGCTTCAGGCGGTGTTCATCTACTACGGCCTGCCCTACTTCACCGACAACGCCCTGCGGTTCGACAACATCTGGGCGGCGGCCATCCTCGTGGTGTCCATCAACACCGGCGCGTACATGGCCGAATCCGTCCGGGGCGGCATCATGTCCATCGACCCCGGCCAGACCGAGGGCGCGAAGGCGCTGGGCATGACCCACGTGCAGACCATGATGAGCGTCATCCTGCCTCAGGCCATCCGCAACATCATCCCCCAGATCGGCAACAACTACATCATCAACGTGAAGGACACCTCCGTGATGTTCATCATCAGCTTTACCGACTTCTTCGCCGCCCACCGGTACATCGTGGGCGTCAACAACATGTACTTCCCCTCCGCCGCCATCGAGATGATCGGTTATCTCACCATGACCCTCATCGCCTCCTTCCTGCTGCGCTGGCTGGAGAAGCGAATGGACGGCGGCGACAGCTACGAGCTGGTGCAGGACGACCAGCTGGTCATGGCCGCGGGCACTTACAACCATCCCGACCGGGGCACGCCCTTTGACGAGCGCAGCCGGGAGCTGGAGCAGAACCTCCGGGACGAGAAGTGGAACCGGAATCAGGACAGAAGGGGGGAGCGCTGAAATGAACGACGCGATCCTTGAGGTGCGCCACCTCTCCAAATCCTTCGGACGCCATGAGGTGCTCCGGGACATCGACTTCACCGTCCGCCCCGGCGACGTGACCAGCATCATCGGCGCGTCCGGCTCCGGCAAGTCCACCCTGCTGCGGTGCATCAACCTGCTGGAGACCCCCACCGGCGGCGAGATCCTGTTCCACGGCCAGTCCGTCACCGGCCGGGGCGTCCGGGCCTCTGACTACCGGGCCAAGGTCGGCATGGTGTTCCAGTCCTTCAACCTGTTCAGCAACATGACCGTGCTGGAAAACTGTATGGTGGGTCAGGTCAAGGTGCTGAAAAAGGCCAAGGCCGCCGCCCGGGACAGCGCCCTGAAATACCTCGATCAGGTGGGCATGACCCCCTACCTCAACGCCCGGCCCCGGCAGCTGTCCGGCGGCCAGAAGCAGCGGGTGGCCATCGCCCGGGCGCTGGCCATGGAGCCGGAGGTGCTGCTCTTCGACGAGCCCACCTCCGCCCTCGACCCTGAGATGGTGGGCGAGGTGCTATCCGTCATGCGGGATCTGGCCCGGGAGGGCATGACCATGCTGGTGGTCACCCACGAGATGGCCTTCGCCCGGGACGTGTCCAGCCACGTGGTCTTTATGGCCGACGGCCTCATCTGCGAGGAGGGCGCTCCGGCGGAGCTGTTCTCCGCCCCGAAGCAGCCCCGCACCCGGGAGTTCCTCTCCCGGTTCATGGAACATTAAACATTTTCCGGCGGCGGGGGGG
>CAKUKL010000107.1 GCA_934662925.1 uncultured Oscillospiraceae bacterium
GGAGGCGCGACCTATGAACGTCACCATTTTTCTCGTCCGGCTGCTGGTGCTGGCCGTCATCTTCATCAACGGCTGGACCGACGCGCCCAACGCCATCGCCACCGCCGTCGGCTCCGGGGCGCTGACCTTCCGGCGGGGAGTGTGGCTGGCGGCGGTGTGCAATTTTCTGGGGACCTTCCTCTCCGCCGTCCTTTTCCCCGCCGTGGCCGCCACCATGAGCGACCTCATCGTTTTCCCCGGCGGCGCGTGGGCCGCCCTCACCGCCCTGTGCGCTGCCATGCTGTCCATCCTGCTGTGGGCGGTACTGGCGTGGCGCTTCGGCCTGCCCACCAGCGAGAGCCACGCCCTCATGGCCGGTCTGTGCGGTGCGGCCCTCGCGCTGGGCGGACAGGCCGCCCGGTTCAACTCCGGCGCGTGGGCCAGAGTGATTGCGGGGCTGTTCTTGTCCGTCATCGCCGGGGCGCTGGCGGGCCGGTGTGCCTGTCTCTGGCTGCGGAAGCGCCGGTGCAGCGCCGCCCGGTGGCAGCGGCGGGCCGCCGGGCTCATGGCCGCCCTTCACGGGGCGCAGGACGGACAGAAGTTCATGGCCCTCCTGCTGCTGGCGGACAGCCTTGGGGACGCGGAGCCCTTCTCCCCCCTGACGCTGGCGGTGCTGTGCGCCTCGGTGATGGCGCTGGGGACGGCGCTGGGCGGAAAGCCCATCGTGGAGAAGGTGGGCACGGAGCTCACCGCCCTCACCCCGGCGGACGGGCTGGCCGCCGATCTAGGGGCAGGAGTGTGCCTGCTGGGCTGCTCCCTGCTGGGCCTGCCGGTGTCCACCACCCACGCCAAGGTGGCCGCCGTCTGCGGCGTGGGCCTCACCCACGGCCGGGACAGCGTCAGCCTGCGGCCCGTGCTGGAGATCGTCTCCGCGTGGGCCCTCACCTTCCCGGCCTGCGGCCTGCTGGCCTATCTGCTCACCCGGCTCATGCTGGGGTGAGGGTCACATCTCCGGCGGCGTGAGGATCTCAAAGTGGTTCTTTTTGCTATTTAACAGCCCATCCCGCCGCATCTTGGACAGCTCCGCACACAGCGCGCTGCGGTCCACCCCCAGATAGTCCGCCAGCTGCTGCCGGTCGTAGGGGATATCGAAGGCGGCGCTCCCCGCCTCCTTGACACACTGGGAAAAATAGGACATGAGCCGCCCCCGGATGGTCTTGGGGCTGGTGTGGAGCATCCGGCCGGATAGCCGGAGGTTTTTCCGGGCGCTGATGGCCAGCAGGTTCCGCACCAGCTGCCCGTGAAAGGCGCAGGCGTTCTCGCAGGGCGTTAAAATCCGCCCCACGTTCAGGAACAGCACCCGGGTACGCTCCGCCGCCATGACGCTCACCCGCAGCGGCTCCCCGGGCAGGCAGGCGTAAGCCTCCGCGAAGATATCCCCCGGCTCCGCCGCGCTCAGCACGCTCTCGTTACCCCATGCGTCGCCGAAGCCGATGAGCGCCCGCCCGGACAGCATCACCCCCATCTGCTCCGTGGGCGCGCCTTCCGCTAAAATGATCTCGCCCTTTTCATAGCTCCGCTCCCGGGCGGCAAGGCACTGGAGCAGCAGCGTCAGCTCCTCGTCCCCAATACCCCGGAACAGCGGGCTTTTTCGTAAATTTTCCTCCATATTTCCTCCAAAATGTTGTTTTAACAACAGACTTATTACACCCAGCATAGTACAATGCGGGAGAAAAATCAAGACGCGCCCTGTCCGGCGGTTCCCGGACGCCGCGCCGCTGATATATTTTTGACATTGGAGGAAAAAATAATGATCCGGAAGATCATCCACATCGACGAAGAAAAGTGCAACGGCTGCGGGGCCTGCGCGGCGGCCTGCCACGAGGGGGCCATCGGCATGGTGGACGGCAAGGCAAAGCTCCTGCGGGACGACTACTGCGACGGGCTGGGCGACTGCCTGCCCGCCTGCCCCACCGGGGCCATCACCTTTGTGGAGCGGGAGGCCGCGGCCTATGACGAGCAGGCGGTGCTGGCCAGCAAAAAGAAGGCCGCCCCGGCGGGCAAGCCCGTGTTCTCCGGCTGCCCCGGCTCCCGGATGCGGCAGATGGACCGCTCCGCGCCCGCTTCCGCCCCCGCCGCACCCCAGACCTCCCAGCTGGGCCAGTGGCCCTGCCAGATCAAGCTGGTGCCGGTGAACGCCCCCTATTTCAGCGGCGCGAAGCTGCTCATCGCCGCCGACTGCACCGCCTACGCCTACGCCAGCCTGCACAGCGAGTTCATGGCGGGCCGGATCACCCTCATCGGCTGCCCCAAGCTGGACGAGGGGGATTACAGCGAAAAGCTCACCGAGATCATCCGGAGCAACGATATCCGGAGCGTCACCGTGGCGCGCATGGAGGTCCCCTGCTGCGGCGGGCTGGAACTGGCGGCGAAAAAGGCCCTCCAGCAGAGCGGGAAATTCATTCCGTGGCAGGTGGTCACCATCTCCATCGACGGAAAAATTCTGGATCGCTGACGGCGCGGCGAAAAAAACATTCCCGGAGGAACTTCAAATATGGATCAGAAAATGTTTTGTTTTCAGTGTGAGCAGTCCGCGGGCTGCACCGGATGCACCGGCAGCGCCGGCGTGTGCGGCAAGAGCGCCGGCGTGGCCGCGGCGCAGGACGAACTGACCGGCGCGCTCATCGGTCTTGCCCGGGCGGCGGACAGGGACAACGCCCCCTTTGACAGCGTCTGGCGCACCCTCATCGAGGGGCTGTTCACCACCATCACCAACGTGAATTTCAACGAGGAGACCGTCCGCGCCCTCACCGCCTGCGTCCGCGCGGAAAAGGCAAAGCTGGTCCCCGGCTGCGCCCAGTGCGGTGCGCCTTGCGGCCGGACGGAGGACTACGACCTTGCCCGGCTGTGGGCGGCGGACCCGGACGTGCGCAGCCTCAAGTCCCTGATCCTGTTCGGCGTCCGGGGCATGGCGGCCTACGCCTACCACGCCATGGTGCTGGGCTACACCGACGAGGAGGTCAACCGCTTTTTCGCCAAGGCGCTGGTGGCCGTGGGCGAGGACTGGGGCATGGACGAGCTGCTGCCCGTGGTCATGGAAGTAGGCGAGAAAAACCTCCGTTGCATGGAGCTTCTCGACCGGGCCAATACCCAGACCTACGGCACGCCCGCCCCCGTCACCGTTCCCCTCACCGTGGAAAAGGGTCCCTTCATCGTCATCACCGGCCACGACCTCCACGACCTGAAGCTGCTGCTGGAGCAGACGGCAGGCAGGGGCATCAACGTCTACACCCACGGCGAGATGCTGCCCGCCCACGGCTATCCGGAGCTGAAAAAGTACCCTCACCTCAAGGGCAATTTCGGCACCGCGTGGCAGAACCAGCAGAAGGAGTTCGCGGACATCCCCGCCCCCATCCTGTTCACCACCAACTGCCTGATGCCGCCCCGGGCCAGCTACGCTGACCGGGTGTTCACCACCGCGGTGGTATCCTACCCCGAAATGCGCCACATCGGTGAGGACAAGGACTTCACCCCCGTCATCGAAAAGGCGCTGGAGCTGGGCGGCTACGGGGAGGACAAGCCATTCACCGGCATCAACGGCGGCCATACCGTGACCACCGGCTTCGGCCACGGCGCGGTGCTGGGCGCAGCGGAGCAGGTGGTGGACGCGGTGAAATCCGGCGCCATCCGGCACTTCTTCCTCGTGGGCGGCTGCGACGGCGCGCGCCCCGGTCGGAACTACTACACGGAGTTTGTGAAGCAGGCCCCGGCGGACACGGTGATCCTCACGCTGGCCTGCGGCAAGTTCCGGTTCAACGATCTGGATCTGGGCTCCATCGGCGGCCTGCCCCGGCTCATGGACGTGGGCCAGTGCAACGACGCCTACGGCGCCATCCGCATCGCGCTGGCGCTGGCGGAGGCCTTCGGCTGCGGGGTGAACGACCTGCCGCTGTCCATGGTGCTGTCGTGGTACGAGCAGAAGGCGGTGTGCATCCTACTGACTCTGCTCCATCTGGGCATCAAAAACATCCGCCTCGGCCCCACTCTGCCCGCTTTTCTCTCCCCCAACGTGCTGAACTATCTCGTGGAGCACTTCGGCATCGCCCCCATCACCACGCCGGAGGAGGATCTGAAGCAGCTCCTGAGCTGACAGCGCCCGGAGCGCGGTCAGCCCGCCGCCTTTGCGCCCAAAACACAAAACAGCCCGTACCGGCGATCTCCGGTACGGGCTGTTTTCGCGTAAACTCACTCTTTGTTTCCTGTGATGTAGTAGTCGCAGTACGCGCCGCCGCTGGCCAGCGTCTGCTCCCGGTGCAGCACGCCGTGCTGGAGGATGATCATCACCTCGTCCAACTCGCAGAACAGGGGCATCAGCTCGGAGACTCCCAGCTTTTCCGCGTAGGCGCAGACGGGGCAGCGGGTGATGCGGTAGTAGCACGCGCCCTCATGGGGCTGGCCCACAAAATCCACCTTGAAGGAGGTTGGATACTGCTTCTCCTTTTCCGGCGTGTACCACTTATAATATTTCACGACGCTCTTCTTGTTCTCCACCTTGCCCTTGTCCGTGTTCAGGTCGGTCCGCGCGAAATACCACTTGATGTGGTAAAGCGAACGCCGCATCATCTCCTGCACCGTCTCCGGCGGGATCTTCTTTTCACTGGCCACGTATGGCGCAACAAAAGCCAGTGCGAACAGCTCGTTGTAAGCCATGGGGTTGTCGTCCCCGATGTCGTCCGCCCCCTCCACCAGCTCCCGGTAGACCGTCTTGCTCTTCTTCATGATCTCCGCGGCGTATGCTTTGCCGTATTTTTCGGTCAGCACCTTTTTCATGGGACTTTTGAACATCCAGAAGTAAAAGCCGTTATATTTCATCTCAACGCTCCTCCTTTTCCTTGCGGACGGAATCGAACAGCGCCGTCCAGCCGCCGAAGTGATAGGTCATCAGCGCGTCCATGTACCGTTCGGCGGTCTGCCGGTCAGGGCATCTGGCGACGATCCGGCGGTAGCTGTCAAACTGCGCGGAGATCAGCAGCCCCAGCAGCTTTTCGTCCACCGCGCACCCCGCCCCGTGGAAAAATGCGACGCTCTCCTCGATTTTTCCCTGCACGACGCGGTCGAAATAGTGCTCCAGACTGCTGCCGCCGCTGCGGTGCATCAGCAGCACCGCATCCTCATAGTGGTCGAAGATCAGGTGAAGGATCGCGTCGGACTCATGCCGCATGGAAATTTTCAGGCTCTCCAGCAGGCTTCCGCCCGCGCCCGCGTAATAATCCGCCTTCGCACTTTGAAACAGGGCCGCGATCTCGTCCAGAAAGGGCTTGAGCAGGCCCGCGAACAGCTCGTCCTTTGACTTATACCGGGTCTGGATCGCACCGACGGTCACCCCCGCCTGCTCCGCGATCTTCCGCAGGGACGCGCCGGTGTAGCCCTTGTCCAGAAATTCTTTCCGCGCGGCCGCCGTGATCCTGTCGTCCAGTGAATGGTCCCTCAGCGCCATTTCCCCGCCTCGCCTTCTTTGAATACGCCGTAATCAATTACGGTGTAATTGTATTACTCAGATACGCCGCTGTCAAGATGGAAAACGAAAAAAGCGCGGGCCCTGATCGGGGCCCGCGCTTTCATCTCAGTGTTCGTTTACTCGCACTCTTTCAGGATCTCATAGATCTCGTCGTGGGTCAGCTTCTTGCAGCAGCCCGCAGTGACATTGGTGGAATCCGCCACGGCCCGCAGGTCGGTGCCGGCGGGAATGCCCAGCTCGGCAAAGGTAGTAGGCAGGCCGATCTCCCGGATAAAGTCCGCCAGCGCTTCCACCCCGGCGAGGGCCGTCTCCTCGTCGCTGGCCTTGGGGGCGACGCCCCAGACGTTCCGGGCCCAGCGGGCAAACCGCGCCGCGCCGGACTTATAAATGTGCCGGTAC
>CAKUKL010000108.1 GCA_934662925.1 uncultured Oscillospiraceae bacterium
CTTCAAGGCCCATTTCCTCCAGGATCCGGGCCACGCTGTCGCCGATGGCGGGGGTGGGGGCGAGGGACAGATCCACGATGCCAAAGGGCACGCCCAGCCGGCTGCTGGCCTCCCGGGCCACCAGCTGGCCCATGCGGGTGACCTGAAACGCGGTCTTTTTGATGGTCTCCGCCACCACGTCGAAGGGCTGGCCCTTCACCGACTGCAAGGCGTGGTACACCACGCCGGGGCCGGACACGCCCACGTTGATGACGCGCTCCGCCTCGCCCACGCCGTGGAAGGCCCCCGCCATGAAGGGATTGTCCTCCACCGCGTTGCAGAATACCACCAGCTTGGCGCAGCCGAAGCCGCCCCGGTCGGCGGTGCGGTCGGCGGCGGCCTTGATAGTCTCACCCATGAGCCGCACGGCGTCCATGTTGATGCCCGCCTTGGTGGAACCCACGTTGACGGAGGAGCACACCAGCTCCGTCACCGCCAGCGCTTCGGGGATGGAGGCAATGAGCTTTTTGTCTCCCTCGGTCATGCCCTTCTGTACCAGCGCGGAAAATCCGCCGATAAAGTTCACGCCGGTAGCCTTGGCGGCCTTATCCATGGCCTGGGCGAAGGGTACGTAGTCCGCGGTGCGGGACGCCCCGGCCACCAGCGCCATGGGGGTGACGGAAATGCGCTTGTTGACGATGGGGATACCGAATTCGTTCTCGATGTCCTCGCCGGTCTGCACCAGCTTTTCCGCGCTGGTGGTGATCTTGTCGTAGATCTTCCGGCAGGCGGCGGCGGGGTCCGGGTCGCAGCAATCCAGCAGGGAGATACCCATAGTAATGGTGCGGATGTCCAGATGCTGCTGGTCGATCATCTTGATGGTGCTTAAAATATCACTGTTGTTGAGCATGGTGGTGACTCCTTAGCGTTATAGATCAGTGAAATATGCCGGGGCGGAGCGGGCGGTCTATCCGGCGCAGTTAAAATCCCCGTCCACCCCGTAGGGCGGAAAGGGTCTCCGGGAAAACTGGTGGTCTCAGCTTCGCTTCGGTCGGCGCGGGACGTTTGCCACCGGCAAACCGCGCCCCGGAAGGCGCGCTACGTCAGCGGTAATGGCATTTCCGCAGAAATGCCCGCGCCTATATTCTCTCACGCTGCGCCTGCTCACGACGCCCGGCTTCCCTCCGTCTCGGGCTGGTCTGCGGGGCGCTGCGCGGCCCTGCGCTCGTCCTCGCTCCGGTCCATCCGGGCTGTTCGCGACGGCTCCGCGCTTAAATTTTCTCACGCTGCGGGTTGGGCGCATGGCCGGGTCGCTTTCGCTCCGATTCGGGCTGGTCTGCGGGGCGGCATCCGCCCCTCCGCTCGCCCTCACTCCGTTCCAAGCTCCCCTATGCGCCTACCCTCCGCGCTTAAATTCGATGCATCGCGTCGAAAATATCCTCCCGCTGGACGTGGATGTCCAGCCCGCGCTCCTCGCCGGCGGCGGTCAGCTCCTCCTTGAGCCGGGCAAAGGGCACGTTGGCGGCGGAGGTGTCCACCAGCATGATCATGGTGAAGTATTCCTGCAGAATGGTCTGGCTGATGTCCAGCACATTGACGTTTTTCTCGCTGAGCAGGGCGCAGACGGCGGCAATGATGCCCACCTGATCCCTGCCGACCACGGTGACGATGGCTCGCATAATAATTCCTCCTGTATGTTCGGACTTCGGTTCGTTTTTTCAACCAAGATCGTCCAGCGTCAGGCTGAACGCGCCGCCCAGCTGCTCTAAAAACCAGTCGGCCTCTTCCATTTCCATGGCCCGGAGGGCCTGAAGGGTTTCGTCGGCGGCCCGGCGGAACTCGGCGTTGCCCGCCTTGAGTTCCTCTTGACACTTGAGCCACGCGGCCAGCTTGTCCGCTGCCTTCACGTACCGGCGGACAGTCCCGTCGCTCTCCCGCACCAGCGGCTCGTAGGCGGGCACCAGCTCGGCGGGCAGCATGGACAGCAGCTTGTCCTGGGCCACCGCCTCCACCTGCTTGTAGGCGTCCTTGATGCCGGGGTTGAAGTATTTGATGGGGGTGGGCATGTCGCCGGTGATGATCTCCGGCGCGTCGTGGAACAGCGCCGCGGCGGCGGCTTTGTCCGGGTCCAGCTCCTTGTGGAACACGTCCCGGCCGATGACCGCCAGCGCGTGGGCCAGCACCGCCACCTCGTAGGAGTGCTCCTCCACGTTTTCCGTCCGGGTGTTGCGCATCAGCGCCCAGCGGGCGATGTAGCGCATCCGGAAGATATAGGCAAAAAAGCTATGGCTCACAGCAGCCCCTCCTCGTCAAAGCTCTCCTGCTGGGGCAGATCCTCCGCCGGGGCGGATACCAGCGCTTTTTTCTGCCACGGCCCCCAGAAATACCGTCCCCCCGTCAGGAACAGGGAGTACACCCAGCCAAAGGGCATACTCATCCACGCCGCCGCGCCGCCGATAGGAGTGAGGTAAGCCATAGTGTAGGCCGCAATGCAGCGGATGATGAGGCTGCTGATGGTGTTGGCCGCCGTATAGACCACGTCGCCCGCCCCCTGAAGTACGCCGTTGGCAATGATAAACACACAAAACACGAGGAACCACGGCGCGATAAACCGGAGGTACCGCACGCTGGTGGCCAGCGTGTCACCGCTGACGCCGAACAGTCCGGCCAGCGGCGCGGCGAAGACATAGGCGATGACAGCCACGGCGGCGCAGGTTGCAAGGCCCATGGCCAGCGTAGCCCGGAAGCCCCGGCGCACCCGATCCAGCCTGCCCGCACCGATGTTCTGGCCCGTGAAGGTGGACATGCCCACGTTGAAGGAGAAAATGGGAATGAGCACAAAATTCTCCACCCGCATGGCGGCGGTGACCGCAGCGGTGAGGGCAAAGGTGTTGACCACCCGCTGGATGGCGATATGGCCGGAGGAGATGACGCACTGCTGGAGGGTGGTAGGAATACCCAGCTTCAGCGCCAGCAGGCCCTTGTCCTTATGAAACCGGAACTCGCCCTTTCCGAACCGGAGCAGCGGGTACTTTTTGAACATATAGACAATGCTCACCACGGCGGACAGGGCCTGTGCGATGACGGTGGCGATGGCCACGCCGGGCACGTCCCAGTGGAACACCACCACGAACACCAGATCCAGCACGATGTTGGTCACGGAGGACACCAGCAGGAAGTACAGCGTGGCGGAGGAGTCCCCCAGCGAGCGCAGGATGAAGGACACGATGTTGTATGCGAACTGGAACACCAGACCGAAGCAGTAAATGGAGAAGTAGGCCGTGGCGTCGCTCAGGAAGGAATCCGGCACATTGAGGATGTGGGTCAGCGTCCAGCGGGCAATGACGCCGCCCACCACGGACAGGATCAGGCCGATGACGCCAACCAGGATCAGCGACGTGGATACTGCCTGCCGCATGTCGTCGTACCGGCGGGCGCCGTACAGCTGGGCAATGAGAATGGAGCAGCCGGTGCTCATTCCCATGGCGATGGCCAGAAACAGCATGGTCACCGGCGTACAGGTGCCCACGGCGGACAGGGCGTTTTCGCCCACAAAATTGCCCACGATAATGCCGTCCACGGCGCTGTAAAGCTGCTGGAGAAAGTTTCCCGCCATCAGCGGGAGGGTAAACAGAAGGATGATCTTCCACTCGGTTCCCTCTGTCATCGTCCGGTTCTTTGACACACGATCACGCTCTTTTCGCAAATTCTTTGAATAATATAGTATAACATTTTATCCGGGAAAAGTAAACGTGTCGGAATGTGAAAGAAATGAAAAAGAGAGCGCCCGGTCAGGCGCTCTCCTTGTCCCATTGCACAATCATCCGTCACCGGGCGGCGGCCGCGGCGAACCGCTCCACCTTTTCCCGGAAGGCGTGCTCCGCGGCGCCGTCGCCGTGGACGACGATCTTCACGGGCACGGAGAGGTCGATGGAGAACATGCACATGATGGATTTTCCGTTGACCACGTACCGTCCGGAGAGCACGTCGATCTCCGACGGGCAGGCGGCGGCCGCGTCCACGAAGTCCTTCACATCCGCCACAGAGGTAAGCAATACCTGAAATTCCATATCCGGTTCCTCCTATACAAATCTCAAGTTCACTGGTATAATAGTAAAACGAAATCACAAGTTTGACAAGGGGAAATTCCATGAAAGTCGCCATTTATACGCTGGGCTGCAAGGTAAACCAGTTCGAGACCGCCGCCATGGAGCGGGAACTCACCGCCCGGGGCCATGAACTGGTGCCCTTCGACGATCCGGCGGACGCCTATATCGTAAACACCTGCACCGTCACGGCAGTAAGCGATAAAAAATCCCGCAACACCATCCGCCGGGCCCAGAAACGCAGCCCGCAGGCGGTGGTGGCTGTCTGCGGCTGCTACGGTCAGACGGACCCGGAGGCCGTGGCCGCACTGGGGGTGGATCTGGTGGCGGGCACCGCCGGCCGGATAGCCTTTCTGGACACGCTGGAGGAAAAATGCCGGGAGAAGCAGGCGGCCCACGCCGCCGCGGCCACCGTCACCGTGGACGAAGCCCTCCGCCGCCGGAGCTTCGAGACTCTCTCCGCCGGGGGACTGGAGGGCCGCACCCGGGCCTACCTGAAGGTGGAGGACGGCTGCGTCAACTTCTGCTCCTACTGCATCATTCCCTACGCCCGGGGGCCGGTGCGCTCCCTGCCGCTGAGCGCCGCCGTGGCGCAGGCAAGACAGCTGGCGGAGGAGGGCTACCGGGAGATCATCCTCACCGGCATCGAGATCTCCTCATGGGGCCATGACTTCCGGGACGGTACCTCCCTCATCGACCTGATGGAAGCCATCTGCGCCGCCGTCCCCGACCTGCGCATCCGGTTGGGTTCTCTGGAGCCCCGGACCATCACGGAGGAATTCTGCCGCCGGGCCGCCCTTCTGCCCAACCTCTGCCCCCACTTCCACCTGTCCCTCCAGTCCGGCTGCGACGCTACCTTAAAGCGGATGAACCGGAAATATGATTCCGCCCGGTATTATGAGTCCGTCAGATTGCTCCGGGAATACTTCCGGACCCCCGCCGTCACCACCGATCTCATCGTGGGCTTCCCGCAGGAAACGGAGGAGGAGTTTGCCGAGACGCTGGCCTTCATCCGGAAGTGCGCCTTTTCCTCCATGCACATCTTCCCCTACTCCCGCCGCCCCGGTACCCCCGCCGCCGCCATGGACGGCCAGATTCCCCGGGCCGAGCAGGAATCCCGGGCACACCGGGCCGCCGCCGTGGCGGACGAGATGGAGCAGAGCTACCTCCGCAGCCTTGTGGGGACGGTGCTCCCCGTCCTCTTTGAGGAGGAAAAGGACGGTCTCTGGCAGGGCCACGCCCCCAACTACGTCCCCGTCCGGGCCTCCGGACAGGCGCTGCATAACGAGCTCCGGGACGTCCGCGTCACCGCCGTCCGCGGCGATCATCTGGAGGGCGAGCTGACCTGATACACAGACGGCCAGTTGGTCTGACGCGCAAGCGGCCACCGGGTCAAAGCACAAAAACCGGGTCAGTCAGGAAACGCAAAAAGGAACCCCCGCAGGCGCATTGCGTCCGCGGGGGTTTTGTCTTTTGTTCCGGAATTTCAGCCCGGAGGTAAGGCAGCACTTTCAGTGGAACCTCAGCCCGGAGGCCAAGTCACCGCAGCGTTAAGAAAATGTGCCGGTGGCTGTCGGGCACCCGGAAAAACGTCCTCTGTTTTTCCGGGAACTGGCGGCGCAGCGGAGCGAACGCCGTCCGCCGCAAGCGGCGGACAAAGTGATACGCAGCTTGCGCCGCCAAAGCGTAGGCTCTGTTGGCTACGACAACAGAGTAGCACTTCCGGTGGAACCTCAGCCCGGGGGCCAGGTCATATCCCGCCCCGAAAGCACATGGAAATGCAGGTGCTGCACCGTCTGGCCGGC
>CAKUKL010000109.1 GCA_934662925.1 uncultured Oscillospiraceae bacterium
TACACTATCCGTCTATATGTGTCAATCATAAGTATTGAAAAAATTGTTTATCGGTGGTATAAAATAGTCAGGTTTTCGAAAATGAGGTTGAATTATGAGTGACAGCAGCCATTCCTTCGAGGCGTATTTCAAGCGGGCCACCAGCCCGCTGGTGGTGCTGCGGCTTCTGAAGGACAAGACCATGTATGGTTACGAGATATCCCAGACAATGAAGCGCAAAAGCGACGGCCGCTTTACCATGGCCGTGCTGTACCCTGTGCTCTACCGGCTGGAGGAGCAGGGCTACGTGGTGGTGGAGCGGACGGAGGTCATCAACAACCGTGCCCGCAGCTACTACGCCATCACCGAGGAGGGCCTCAGGTACCTCGTCCGGTCGCTGGAGGAATACGAGGAGATCCAGTCGGCGTTTCAGGCGATCATGGAGGAGGATTGACCCATGCGAGATTCCCGCAAGACCTATCTCAAGCAGGTGGCCCGGCGGCTGCGCTGCCCCGCGCAGGAACGTAATGAGCTGCTGGCCGGGCTGGAAACCGAGATGGCGGAGTGCTGCCCCGGCGGGGCTGGGCTGTCCGCCGCGGTGCTGGCCAGCCGCTTCGGCGCGCCGGAGGACGTGGCGGCGGAGCTTCAGCGGGCCGTCCCGGCGGAGTCCGTCCTGCGGTACGGGCGGCGGAAGCGCCGGCTTTTCACACTCTCTCTTGCTATCTGTGGCGCTGCCATTGCATGTTTGATACTGTACTTGATCTGGGCCATCCACCAAGCCAGCGGCCGAATTATAGTGGATACTGACGTGCTTTACCGAAGCTGAGGCGGCTGCCCCGGGAGGAATCGATCAATGAAGGACTATCGCAAAAATTATCTCCGGCAGGTGGCAAAGCGTCTGCGCTGTCCCCGGCAGGAGCGGGAGCGGCTGCTTGCCGGACTGAAGGAAGAGCTGGCCGGTCTGCCCGCTGGGCTGTCCCCGGCCATCCTGTCCGAGCGGATGGGCACCCCCATGGCGGTGGCGGCGGAGCTGGAGAGCGCCGTCCCGCTGGAGACCATCGACCGGCACATCCGGCGGCGGTGGCTGGTGAACGCGCTGGGATTTGTCCTCTGCGCCGCCGCAATCGCATGGCTGATCTATCAGCTGGCGTGGGTGGTCAGTATGTTCAACGGATATTTTGAAGAAGAGATTCAGGTCTGGTCGTAAAAGAGCCGACGTGATCTGACCGAAGCGGAGACGAGGAGGACCGATCCCATGGGCGATTCCCGCAGAATTTATCTTAAACAGGTGGCAAAGCGCCTGCGCTGCGCTCCGGAGGAGCGGACGCGCCTGCTGGCCGGACTGGAAAACGAAATGGCGGAGTGCTGCCCCGGCGGGGCCGGGCTGTCCGCCGAGGTGCTGGCCAACCGCTTCGGCGCGCCGGAGGACGTGGCGGCGGAGCTTCAGCAGATCGTTCCGGCGGAGTCCGTTCTGCGGTACGGGCGGCGGAAGCGCCTGTGGACCCGGCTCGTTCTGGCGGCCTGCCTGATTGCCGTGGTGTTCAGTCTGGGCTTTGCGGTGCACGTGGCGAACCACGACGTCTACTACGTGGAGACGCAGATTTTTTACGATTGAGCGGAAAGGATGGTGCCGGTGATGAAGCGCATGATTTTTGGCTGTACGCTCCTGCTCTGCGGCGTGATTGGGACGCTGAGCGCGTGGTTTGCCCGATATCTGGAGTATTACGATATTCTGGGGTTTAATGTACTGTTCTCGATGCCCGAAGTCGCGGTGCCCTTCATGACGTATCTGGTCTCTTTCTTCGCCGGATTGGCGCTATGCATTTGGGAGCTGTGGGAAGATCATAAGAAAAAGTAAACAGCAACACAAAGCCCCCGGAGCGTTGCTCCGGGGGCTTGTCATATTTTCCAGACAGACCTCATAGGTATCAAAGGAAACGGGAAAGGAGGAACGGCCTGTGGGGTATGATCTGAGCCTTGGCGCGCCGCACCACGTGACCATGGAGGAGCGCAGCAGCCTGACGGTGTCCGGCGTGTCCGACGTGGAGCGCTTCGACGAAAACGAGATCGTCATGTCCACCTCCAAGGGGACGCTGGTGGTGACGGGGGAGAACCTGCACATCGAGAAGCTGTCGCTGGACGGCGGCGACCTGAAGGTGGAGGGGGACATCGACGCCCTCACCTACGAGGACGCCCGGCGGGAGCGGGGCGGCGGCCTGCTGGCCCGGCTGCTGCGCTGACCGTGGCGGCGGACGTCGCCGCGCAGGCGGCGCTCTTTCTGGAGGGGGCGGCGGTGGGCGCGGCGCTGGGGCTGCTGTACGACCTGTTCCGGGTGCTGCGGGAGCGGTGGCGGCGCTGGGCGGGCATGGCGCTGGACCTGCTGTTCTGGCTGACCGCCGCGGCCGCCCTCTTCGCCTTCGCCATCCTCCGGGGGGACGGGGAGATCCGCCTTTACCACGGGGCGGCCTTCGCCGCCGGGGGCGGGGGATATTTCCTGCTGCTCAGCCGGTTCGTCCTCTGGCTGCTCCGCCGTCTGGCGGACGGGGCGGCGTTTTTGTGGCGTTTGCTCAGGAAGCCATTTCAAAAAGCGCTGATTTTATTGAAAAAACTTTTTGGAAAACAAAAAAAACACTTTCAAATTTGGCTGGAATGGTATAGAATAAATATGATTAACCATCCTGCCAGTCAGTCACGGAAAGGAGCGCGCGGCGGTGAAGCTGAAACGGGCCGGAATCGGCACAAAATTCGTCATTCTCGTGCTGCTGGTGGCGTCGGTGACGGCGCTGCTGTCCCTGAACAGCCGTCTGGACGCCGCCCGGGCCGAACTGAACACGGTCAGTCAGGCCGTCCGCGACCAGGAGGAGACAAACGCCGCCCTGGCCGAGGACATCGCAAACCGCGACGACCCGGACCAGCTGGCCAGCATCGCCCGGGAAAAGCTGGGACTGGTGGGGCAGGATGAGATCGTCTTTGAAGACACATCTAAATAACGAGAGGGAAAAGTAAGATTTATGGAGTTTGGAGTCGGTTCTATTCTTGAGGGCAAGGTCACAGGCATCACCAAGTTCGGCGCGTTCGTGTCGCTGCCGGGCAACAAATCCGGGCTGGTACATATCTCGGAGATCGCCTATTCCTACGTCAACGATATCAGCGAGCACCTGTCCGAGGGGCAGATGGTGAAGGTCAAGGTCATCGGCATCGACGCCAATAACCGCATCAACCTGTCCATCAAGCAGGCTTCCCCCCCGCCCCCCCGCCCGGAGCGCCGTTCCGGCCCCGGCGGAAACCGCGGCCCCCGTCCAGAGGGCGGCTCCCGCCCCAACCACGGCAACGGCGGCGGACGTCGGCCGGAGGTGTTCAACCCCAAGCCCCAGCCCAAGGGTCCGGCCAGCTTCGAGGATCAGCTCAAGCAGTTCATGGCCGCGTCCGACAGCAAGCTCTCCGAGCTTCATATGAATGAAAAGCGCGGCAGCCGCAGAGGCGGCCGCAAGTAAGAACGACCTGAAAGGGGCGGGCTTTTCGCCCGTCCCTTTTTGCGTGAGTCCCGGTTTCGTGAAGATAAAAAATGACTCTTTTCCTGAGTCGGAAAAGAGCCGATGAACATCGCGCGGGAGAATGGAATGACCGGCACAGGCCGGAAGGCCCTGCCGAGAGCATCTTACCACGTCTGCCCGGCGAAAAATGCTGTTTTCTGGAGGAATTCCAATGTATTTATCCGATGTCCACACCCATTCCCTCATTTCGCCGGACAGCAAGGCCCCCCTGTCCGTCATGGCGGCGTCCGCCGTGGCGGCGGGCCTCGACCAGCTGTGCGTCACCGACCATTTCGACCTGCTGGGCGCCTACGGCGCACCGGAGACGGAGTTCGACTGGGAAGGGGCGCTGGCGCAGTATCACGCCGTCCTGCCGGAGACGGCGGGCAGGCTGGAGCTGCGGCTGGGGCTGGAGCTGGGCTCCGCCCCCTACGACCCAGTTGTGGCCAGAGGCGTCCTGTCCGGCGGCGGGGAGGAGCTGGACTTCGTCCTCGGCTCCCTTCACAACTGGGTGGGAGAGCAGGGCAACGGCGACCTGTACTTCACCGATTTCACCGATAACCTCCGGCTGTGCCGCCGGGCCATGGAAAACGCCCTGAACAGCACGTGGAAGCTGGTGACGGAGTGCCCCGACTGCTACGACAGTCTGGCCCACATCATTTACCCCCTGCGCTACGCGGCCCGGGACGGGCAGAGCCTGTCCATCCACGAGTACGAGGAGCGGGTGCGGGCTATTTTCACCGAGGTGGCCCGGACGGACCACGCGCTGGAGGTCAACACCAACCGGGGGAAGGATCTGGCGGTGTGGCTGCCCATTCTGGGCTGGTTCCGGGAGTGCGGCGGGCGGTACGTCACCCTCGGCTCCGACGCACACAGGCCGCAGGACGTGGCCAAGGGCATCCGGGAAGGGCAGGCGCTGCTGCGGCAGGCGGGCTTTGCCCATACCACCACCTTCCGGCGGCGGAAGCCAGAGCTGCACCCGCTGTAAATACGAAGAACGCCGGGGCGTCCCGGCATCCACGGAAATGAAACAGCCGGGCGGCGTAGGCCGGTCCGGCGGATGGGAGAGAGCGATGAAAGAGATCACGTTTCAGCAGGTGTCCAACGCGGTGCGGGCGCTGTGCATCGAGGCCAACACGGTTCTGCCGCAGGATCTGCGCTGTGCCATCGCCCGGGCGGAGGAGACGGAGCAGTCCCCGGTGGGCCGGGCCATCCTCAGCGACCTGAAGGAAAACTACGAGTTTGCGGAGGAAAAGGGCCTGCCCATCTGTCAGGACACCGGCATGGCGGTGGTGTTTCTCAACTGGGGGCAGGAGTGCCGTTTCACCGGCGGCGCGCTGGAGGACGCGGTGAACGACGGCGTGGCCCGGGGCTACGTGGAGGGCCATCTCCGGCTGTCCGTGGTGGCCGACCCCCTCCGCCGGGGCAATACCAACAACAACACCCCGGCTATTCTCCATCTCCGGATGGTGCCCGGGGATCAGGTGGACATCACCGTGGCCCCCAAGGGCTTCGGCAGCGAGAACATGACCACCCTGCGGATGTTCAACCCCTCCGTCACCCAGCGGCAGGTGGAGGACCACATCGTGGAGTGTGTGGCAAAGGCCGGCTCCAACCCCTGTCCGCCGGTCATCGTGGGCGTGGGTCTGGGCGGTGTGTCCGAAACGGCGGCGGAGCTTGCCAAGCGGGCGCTGCTCCGGCCCGTGGGAGAGCATCATCCCGATCCCTACTACGCCGAGATGGAGTCCCGCATTCTGGAGCGGGTGAACGCACTGGGCGTCGGCCCCCAGGGTCTGGGCGGCACCACCACCGCCCTGTGGGTGTCTATCAACACCTGCGGCACCCACATCGCCGGGATGCCCTGCGCGGTGAATCTGGGCTGTCACGTGACGCGGCACGCCCACACAGTGCTGTAACATAGAAAAAAGAGGAAAGCGCTTCCGGTTCGCACCGGAAGCGCTTTTTGCGGAAAATCTTTTTTTGCGGGGCCGTGCTGATGTCAGTGCTGTTCCCGGGGATCCGCGTCCGCCCAGAGGGTGGAGAAATAGTCGTAGTATGGCATGAGGAAGGAAAAGCCGTCCACGAGGGTGTCAACCAGCGCCGGGGAGTACAGCTCCTCCGACAGGGGGCACTCCCGGCCCACGGACAGGGATTTCTTGTTATACCAGCTGGCCAGCTTCGGCTCCGGGCAGGTCTTCTGCCGGGCGTACTCCGGGCCGTTGAGAACGAACTGATCCTGCTTCCGGAGCTTGTTTTCCAGCCGGAGCAGGGGTTTTGGGTCCCGGTCGATGCGGGCGCGGTGCTTTTCC
>CAKUKL010000110.1 GCA_934662925.1 uncultured Oscillospiraceae bacterium
CCACAGCGGCATGAGCCTTCTCAGCGTTGGCACAGGCGATACGCATGATGTTGATCTCGTCCTCGCTCTTGATCATGCGGGCCCAGTCCATGATGGGCTTGCCGTGGATGCACTGGATGCCCTTCCGGGCAAAGGCCTCGCTGAACAGCATCTGGAGGGCGGTGCCGTCCAGCGCCAGCTTTTCATTGGTGATGCCGTATTCGGCCATCAGGCCGCCGACCCAGTTGACATAATTATTCAGCACGGGGTCGTAGGAATCCACGGCGGTGGGCTTGTAGAAGCCCAGCAGGGCGTGGATGCGGCCCTCCATCCAGGGCATCCGGGGGATATGCCGGGCGGGCAGGTCGGCAATGACCAGATGGGGCTCGCCGTTCACCGGGAAGAACACGCACTGGCCCTCCACCATCCGCATGGGGGTGGTGACGTAAAAGCCGGTGATGTAGCGGATGTTGTCCGGGTCGAAGGTAAGGATGGCGCCGACTCCGGCGCGCTTCATCTCGGCGCGGGTGCGCTCCTTGCGGTAATTGCGAAGGCGGTCCATATTCACGCGCTCTTCATAGTCTACTGCAAATTTTCCAAACGGCATAATTAAGATCCTCCTGTTCAAAAAGTTTGGCTTCGGCGCTTCGCTGGCCTTATTGTAAAGGCTCCACCGGCAGAAGTGAAATTACAGGTTTGAATCTTAGATATAAGCCGCGATTATAACAAACGAACAAACCGCCGTGTTATTAAGGTTTCAGAATCAGTGATATTAACCATGATTATAACTGAGAAAAGGAAATCTGATTTTACATTTCCCGTATGCCCCGTATAATGGACGATGCCGGGACCGGCGCGGCCCTCCGGGCGGCACCCGGCATCCGGATAAAAGGAGCTGATCGAATGAAAGTCACATGTTACGCGTCCGGCGTCATCGGCACCAGCTGGGCGACGAATTTCGCCCTCAAGGGCTGCGAGGTCACCGTGTACGACCTGAACCGCGGCCTGCTGGCCCACGCAAAGCAGATGGTGCAGGACAACCTCTATCATCTGGCCCGGCAGAACTGCTTTTCCTTTGACTACATCCCGGACATCATGGACCGCATCCAGTATACTACAGATCCGGAGGCCGCGGTAGCGGAAGCGGAGTTCATTCAGGAATCCGGCCCGGAAAAGCTGGAGCTGAAGCGGCAGTTCGCCGCACTGTTCGACCGCTGCGCCCCGGCGGACTGCATTGTGGCCTCCTCCACGTCGGGCCTGCGCATTTCCGACATCACTGCGGAGTCCGCCACCCCCGGGCGGTACATCGGCGCGCACCCCTTCAATCCCCCTCACCTCATCCCGCTGGTGGAGATCACCCGGGGACCGGAGACCCGGCAGGATGTGCTGGACCGGGCGGTGGCTTTTTACCGTGCCATGGGTAAGGAGCCCATCGTCCTTCAGAAGGAAAAAATCGGCTTTGTGGCCAATCGCCTGTCCCACGCGGTGCTTCGGGAGGTCATGAGCCTCGTGAATGAGGGCGTCTGCTCTCCGGAGGACGCGGACCGGGCGCTGACCTATGGCCCGGGGCTGCGCTGGGCGGCGGTGGGGCAGGTCATGATCGCCGAACTCGGCACCCAGGGCGGCGTCCGCGCGGGGACAGAGCGGTTCACGCCCCTCAATGAGTCCATTTTCCGCGACCTTGAAAACCGCACCACCGGTCCGGAGAACTGGGCGGACGTGGCGGAGGCCGGGGTCATCGCGGAAAAGCGGGACATGCCCGACTGGATCGGCCACACCACCGAGGACATCGCCGCCTTCCGGGACAACGTGCTGGTAGATCTGCTGAAGCTGCACCGGAAGCTGTGATCCGGACGGGCTGCCATACAAAAGGAGAGCTGAGATCATGAACAAAACCATTATCACCGCCGCGCTGACCGGAGCGATCACCCCGGCGGGCTATCACATTCCCGAGACACCGGAGCAGATCGCCCAGGAGGCCTACGAATGCTGGAAGCTGGGCGCGGCGATCGTCCACATCCACACCCGGGCGGAGGACGGCAAGGGCGCCATGAACACCGCCGCTTTTGCCGAGATCGTGCAGCGCATCCGTTCCTTTAAGTCCTGCGACGTTATCATCAACTGCACTTCCTCCGGTCAGTCGCCGGATCACCCCGCCACAGACGAACAGCGCTATCTTCACCATATGACTGTCCCCGGCATCGAGATGGGCTCCTACGACGCGGGCAGCTTCAACTGGATGCCCGGCTCGGTGTTTCTCAACACGCCGCAGTTTCTGGAGCGGCTGGGCGACGTCTACATGGAACGGGGCATCAAGCCCGAACTGGAGATTTTTGACGTGGGCATGTTGGGCGTGGCGGCCTATTTTGTGAAAAAGGGGCACCTGCCCACCCCGTGTCACTATCAGTTCTGCCTGGGCGTGCCGGGCGGGATGCCCGCCACGGTGGAAAACCTGCTCTACCTGAAAAACCACATTCCCGAGGGCTCCACCTGGTCCGCCTTCGGCGTCGGTGCCGGCCAACTGCCCATCATGTACGCGGCGCTGGCCCTCGGCGGCCACATCCGCGTAGGCATGGAGGACAACGTGATCTACGGCCGGGACGAGGACGGCCGGAAGATCATGGCCACCAACGCCATGCTGGTGGAGCGGGCCGTCCGGGCGGTCAAAACCTTCGGCAACCGCCCCGCCACTCCCGCAGAGGCCCGGAAAATGCTGGGCATCCCCCAGCTGGACGGCTCCGCCGTCCGCAGTGCGCTGGGGATCTCCTGAGCCTCCGGCTGCCGTCCCCGGGCGGTCACACCCGCCGCCCGGGGCAATAAAAAAGGGCCTGTCCGCGCAGCGGACAGGCCCTTTTCTCATCTCTGATATTCGAATTCCAGATTATACAGACACACAAGGTCGCCGTCCTTCACGCCCGCGTCCTCCATCTGCCGGAACACGCCAGCCTCCCGGAGGCGCTTGTCGAACCAGTTGCGGCTCTCGTAGTCGTTGAAGTTGACGTTGGCCATGAGCTGGCGCAGCCACGGGCCGTCCACCAGCCAGATCTCGTCCTCGTCGTCCCGGACGATCTCCAGCGGGGCGGAGGTGTCCACCTCCGGGGACCGCTCCACGTAGGTCGGCTCAAACACGATGACCGGCGGCAGCTCCGCCAGCTCCGCGGCGGCTGCCAGCATCAGCTCCCGGGTGCCCTGATGGGTGGCGGCGGACATCTCGAACAGCGGGCAGCCCTTCGCCTCCACATGGGCGCGGAGCCGCTCCAGCAGCTCCGGGTCCTCCATCACATCCACCTTGTTGGCGGCCACCAGCATCTTGCGGCTGGCAAGCTCCGGTGACCACTGGGCAAGCTCGGCGCAGATGGTGTCGAAATCCTCCACCGGGTCCCGGCCCTCGCTGCCGGACACGTCCACCACGTGGATAAGCAGGCGGCAGCGGTCGATGTGCCGCAGGAAGTCGTGGCCAAGGCCCGCGCCCTCCGCCGCGCCCTCAATGATGCCGGGGATGTCGGCCAGCACGAAGGACTTGCCCTCGTCCATGGGCACCACGCCCAGATTGGGGGACAGGGTAGTGAAGTGGTAGTTGGCGATCTTGGGCTGGGCCCGGGTGACCACGCTGAGCAGGGTGGACTTGCCCACGTTGGGGAAGCCCACCAGACCCACGTCGGCCAGCAGCTTCAGCTCCAGCAGCACATCCCGGCTCTGGCCGGGCAGGCCTGCCTTGGCGAACCGGGGCACCTGACGGGTGGGGGTGGCGAAGTGCTTGTTGCCCCAGCCGCCGTTACCGCCCCGGGCCAGCACGAAGTCCTCGTCGCCGGACATGTCGCAGATGATCTCCCGGGTCTCGGCGTCCCGCACCACGGTGCCCCGGGGCACCCGGATGATGAGGGGCGCGCCGTCCTTGCCGGAGCAGCGCTTGCCCATGCCGTCCTGCCCGTTTTCCGCCACGTATTTGCGCTTGTAGCGGAAATCCATCAGGGTGGACATGTGGGAGTCCACCCGCAGGACGATGTTGCCGCCCCGGCCGCCGTCGCCGCCGTCCGGCCCGCCGGCAGCCACGTATTTTTCACGGTGGAAGGCCACGGCGCCGTTGCCGCCATTGCCCGCCCGGACCGTGATCCTCGCAGTGTCAATAAACTGATTGGCCATTTGTTACCTCCAAAGTCGATCCGGCGCCGCAGAATACTGCCGCGCCGGGCTGGTCCGTCAGAATTCCAGCAGGTTCAGCCCGACTTCCTCGCTGAATTTCCGGCCCGCCTCGCCGGACCAGCGGCGGACGAAGATCTCCGCCGTAGCGGAGATGACCGCCCGGCTCAGGTGCCCGGCGGCGAACTCCCCGGTCACCGGATTGCAGACGGTGATGTGGATGTGCAGATAGGGTTTGCCGTCCTGCCGGGTGATATTCCCGGTGAGCTGGGCGATCTCAAATTCTCCCTCGTGGCGGCTGGTGGTGTAGACCTTCCGCTTCGTGTCGAAAATGCCCACCGTCACGTCGTTGGCCGCGCCGATGCCGCTGACCTGCGCCAGACGGATGTCCTCCGCTTCGCACAGGCGGGTGAGGGACTCCAGAATTTCGTCGCCCACCTCCAGCCGGACCAGCCAGCCCTCCGGATACGCCTGATATTTCATGATGCGCCTCCTAAAAAAACGTCCCGGACAGAAGCTCGCTGTCCGGGACGTCTGGCAATACGATTGGGTCGCGCCTGACCTTCGCGCGGCATGACAACTCACCCGCGGCGGCCCGGCGCGTCAGGTCACTGAGCGATCTCGACGATGGAGACCTTCTTGCGGTCCTTGCCCATGCGCTCGAACTTCACCTTGCCGTCCTTCAGGGCGAACAGGGTGTCGTCGCTGCCCTTGCCCACGTTGGTGCCGGGGTGAATGTGGGTACCGCGCTGACGAACCAGAACGTTGCCGGCCAGAACGAACTGACCGTCGCCGCGCTTCACGCCCAGACGCTTGGCCTCGGAGTCACGGCCGTTCTTGGTGGAACCGCCGCCCTTCTTATGGGCGAAAAACTGGATGCTGATCTTAAGCATAGTCTTTTCCATCCTTTCTAAAGACTTTTTGAGGACTCAATCGTCCTCGTCATCGTCGTCCAGCAGGACGGCGAGATTTTCGGGATATTCCTCCGACACGCCCTCGAGGTAGACCATCAGCCCCGTCAGCAGATTCTGACAGGTCTGCTCGTTGACCTCGCTCAGGCCGCCGGGGAGACGGAAGGCGATGCGGGCGTCCTGCGGCCGGATCTTCACCGAAGCCTCCAGCCCGAGCACATCGTTGACGGTGCACTCGACCAGACCCACGGCGGCGGATACGGCGGCGCAGACGATGTCGCTGCCCTCCTCGGCATAGCCGCTGTGCCCTTCCACAACGAAGCCGTCCAGACGGCTGTCGGCGCTGTGGAACGTAATGGTGGTCATGTCAGACCTCCTCAGGCGTTCACCTTGGTGATCTCCACCTTGGTGTAGGGCTGACGATGGCCCTGACGGCGGCGGTAATTCTTCTTGGGCTTGTACTTGAAGACGAGCACCTTCTTACCCTTGCCGTTCTTCACCACGTTGGCGGTGACGGTAGCGCCCTCCACGGTGGGAGCGCCGAACTTGGCGGTGTCGCCGTCCAGCACGGCCAGCACCTTGTCGAAGGTGACGGTCTCGCCGGCCTCGGCGGTCAGCTTCTCGATGTAGAGGACGTCGCCCTCGGCCACCTTGTACTGCTTGCCGCCGGTCTCAATGATCGCATGCATGTAGTTTCAACTCCTTCATTACGGGCTCGCTGTCGGGGGAGGGGGAGAC
>CAKUKL010000111.1 GCA_934662925.1 uncultured Oscillospiraceae bacterium
AAGCCCAGCCAGTGGATGTCCTGCTTGATGGCCTCCACGAACTCCTCGTCCTCCTTGGTGGGGTTGGTGTCGTCCATGCGGAGGTTGCACAGGCCGCCGTACTTCTCGGCGGTGCCGAAGTCGATGGTCAGGGCCTTGCAGTGGCCGATGTGCAGGTAGCCGTTGGGCTCCGGCGGAAAACGGGTGTGGACAGTCATGCCCTCATACTGCCCGCCCTGAGCGATGTCCTCGTCGATAAAGTCGTGGATAAAGTTCTGGCTCATGGTTACGTTCAGCTCTTCTGCCATGTCTGTCACTCCTTAGTAGTGATATATTTTAACCTGAATATTATACCCATTCCATGGGAGAAACGCAACAGTTTTCGGCAGAAATCCGGCCTTTTTTCCGGAGCGGGGCGCAAGCGGGGGAAAACCGGGAATTTCCTCTTGACAGAACAGAAAATAAGAATATAATAATATTAGAATTTACTAATGGAGGAGGGGCGGCATGGACGACAAACAGATGCTGTACCAGCAGCGGGCGGAAATGCTCAAGGCGTTGGCCCATCCGGTGCGGCTGCGCATCGTCCGGGGACTGCTCCAGTGCGGCTGCAAGAACGTCAGCTGTATGGAGCGGGCCACGGGCCAGTCCCAGTCGGCCATCTCCCAGCACCTGAACCGGCTGCGCCACGCCGGGGTGCTGGAGTGCGCCCGGTCGGGCAACGAGGTATACTACAAGGTGGCGGACGAGCGGGTGGCGGACATCATCGCAGCCCTGTTTGACGGAGAGGAGGCGGACTGCCTGTGAAATACGACATCATCGTGGTGGGCGGCGGCCCCGCGGGGCTGACCGCGGCCATTCAGGCCCGTGCCCGGGACCGCTCCGTGCTGGTGGTCACCAACGAACCGGCGGCAAGCCCGCTGTGCAAAGCCCCGGCCATTGAGAACTACCCCGGCATCCCCCATGTGTCCGGCCTGACGCTGGTGGAGCGGATGCTGGAACAGGCCAAGGGGCTGGGGGCGGAGCTCCGCATCGGCCGGGCACTGTCCGTCATGCCCATGGGGGAGAGCTGTTTTGTCTCCATCGGCTCCGACGTGGAGGAGGCCGGGGCGGTGATCCTGGCCCCCGGCGCGGCCCGGGGAACGCCGCTGAAGGGCGAGACGGAGCTTCTGGGCCGGGGGGTGAGCTACTGCGCCACCTGTGACGGCATGTTTTACCGGGGCAGGCCCATCGTGGTGGCGGGAAACGCCCCGGATCTGGCGGAGGAGACGGAGTATCTCCGGAGCATCGGCTGTCAGGTGACGGAGACCCGCCTGCCGGGGCTGTCCATCCTCGGGACGGACAAGGTCACCGGCGTGCGCACCGCCAAGGGCGAGGAGATCCCCTGCGACGGGGTGTTCCTGCTCCGGGCGGCGCTGGCGCCGGAGCAGCTGGCCCCGGGTCTGGAGACGGAAGGGGGCCGCATCCGGGTGGACCGGTACATGGCCACCAATCTGCCCGGCGTGTTTGCCGCCGGGGACTGCACCGGCGAGCCGTTACAGCTGGCCAAGGCGGCGGGGGAAGGCCAGATGGCCGCCCACAGCGCCATGAAATATCTGGATAAAGCAAAGAAATAACGAAGTTACGACAGAAAGGAAGTATTTCAAATGGCAGTGATCCATTTCAACAAGGAAGGCTTTGACAAGGCGGCGGCCCAGGGCGCGCCCATGCTGGTGGACTTCTGGGCCACGTGGTGTGGCCCCTGCAAGATGCTGGCCCCCACCATTGAGAAGCTGGCGGAGCACTACGACGGCAAGGTGGTCGTGGGCAAAGTGGACGTGGACGACGAGCCGGAGCTGGCCCAGCGCTTCGGCGTCATGAGCATCCCCACGCTGGTGGTGCTCAAGGACGGCAAGGAGGTGGCCCGCACCGTGGGCGTCCAGCCCCAGTCCGCCATCGAGCACATGGTGGATTCCGCCCTGTGAGACAAAACGCGGAAAGGCCCCGGAGATCTCAGATCTCCGGGGCCTTTCCATACATTTACCTTACGACGCCTGCTCGAATTGGCTGTTGTACAGGTCGGCGTAGAACCCGCCCTGGGCCAGCAGCTCCTCGTGGCTGCCGTGCTCGATGATGTCGCCCTCCTTCATGACCAGAATGAGGTCGGCGTTGCGGATGGTGGACAGCCGGTGGGCGATGACGAAGCTGGTGCGGTTTTCCGTCAGCCGGTCCATGGCCCGCTGGGCGATGAGCTCCGTCCGGGTGTCCACGGAGGAGGTGGCCTCGTCCAGAATGAGCATGGGGCTGTTCTGGATCATGGCCCGGGCGATGGTGAACAGCTGCTTCTGCCCGGCGGAAATGGCCACGTTTTCGCCCAGCACGGTGTCGAAGCCGTGGGGCAGCGTTTCGATAAAGTGGTAGATGCCGCAGGCCCGGCAGGCGGCCTCAAGCTGCGCGTCGGTGACGCCGGTCTTGTTGTAGACCAGATTCTCCCGGACGGTGCCCTCGAACAGCCATGTGTCCTGCAATACCATGCTGAACAGGCCGTGGACGCTTTCCCGCTTCATCTGGGAGGTGGGGACGCCGTCGATGCGGATCTCGCCGGAGGACAGGTCGTAAAAGCGCATAAGCAGGTTGACCATGGTGGTCTTGCCCGCGCCGGTGGGGCCGACGATGGCTACCTTCTGGCCGGGCTTCACATGGGCGGAGAAGTCCTTGATGATGACCTTGTCCGGGTGGTCAGGATAGGCAAAGCGCACGTGGTCGAACTCCACCTCGCCTCGGACGTGATCGGGGGCGGACTGCTTGCCGGATTCATCGGGCATCTCCGGCTCCTGAAGGAAGTCGAAGATCCGGTCCCCGGCGGCGGCCGCGGACTGCATTTGGGTGAAGCCCTGAGCCAGCGTGCCCAGCGGGGAGGTAAACAGCCGGACGTACATGATGAAGGCGATGATGACGCCGAACTTGATCTGCCCGCCGATCACGAGGGCGGAGCCCAGCACGCACACCGCCACATAGCCCAGATTGCCCATGACGTTCATCAGCGGCTGCATGACGCCGGACAGGAACTGGCTGCGCCAGTCGGCGTCGTACACGGCGGCGTTCATGCCGGCGAAGGTCTTTTTGATCTTGTTGTTGGCAAGGGAGATGCGCACCACGTCGTGGCCGGAGTACATCTCCTCCACGTAGCCGTTGAGCTTGCCCAGACTGCTCTGCCGGGCGGTGAAATACTTCTGGGAGCGGAGCATGATCAGGCCCATGGCGGCGAAGCCCAGCACGGTGATGGCCACGGCGGCCAGCGCCATGCGCCACTCGGTGACGAACATCATGATCAGGCAGCCGATGAACTGCGCCCCGGAGCTGATCATGGAGGGCAGGGCGTTGGACAGGGTCTGCTGGAGGGTGCTCACGTCGTTGGTGACCCGGCTGAGCAGATCACCGTAGGACACGGTGTTGAAGTAGCTCATGGGCACCCGGTTGATCTTCCGGGACAGGTCGTCCCGCATGGTCTTGGACAGGTCCAGCGTGATGGTGGCCATGATGAAGTGCATGATATAGGAGCACAGGCCGCTGACGCCGTAGATGATGAGCAGCCGCACACCGATCTTCCCGACGGCGGCAAGGTCGATGCCCGTCATCAGCCCGTCGGAGATGAGGTTGGTGATGTCGGCCAGCTGGTTGGGGCCGACGATGGTGAGGACCGCGCCCACCGCCGCCAGCAGCAGGGCGATGGCCATGGGGACCTTCAGCTTGCTGGAATAGGTGAACAGCTCCCGGAATATGCCGCGGATGCCGCGCTTACTCTTTTCAATGGCCCCCATGCCGCCGCCGGGGCCGTGCATACGTCTCTGCTGACTCATTTCAGACACCTCCCGTTTCGCCCAGCTCTTCGGGGGAGAGCTGGGACATGGCGATCTCCCGGTATACCGGGCAATTTTTCATCAGTTCGTCGTGGGTGCCGATGCCCACGGCCCGGCCCTCGTCCAGCACCACGATCTTATCTGCGTGGCGGATGGTGCCGATGCGCTGGGCCACGATGAGGCAGGTGGTGCCCGCAAGCTCGTGGGCAAGGCCCGCCCGGAGCTTCGCGTCCGTCTTGTAGTCCAGCGCGGAGAAGGAGTCGTCGAAGATGAGGATCTCCGGCTGGCGGGCCAGCGCCCGGGCGATGGACAGCCGCTGCTTCTGGCCGCCGGAGAAGTTCGTGCCGCCCTGCGCCACCGGCGCGTCCAGCCCCTCGGGGAGGGAGTCCACGAACTCGGAGGCCTGGGCCAGCGCCACGGCCTTGTTCACCGACGGATCGGAGCTGTCGGCGGTGCTCTCGCCGAAGAGGATGTTGTCCCGGATGTTCCCGGCGAAGAGGACGGCCTTCTGGGTGATGTAGCCGATGCGGTCGTACAGTCCCTCGAAGGAGTAGTCCCGGATGTCCCGGCCGTCGATGAGCACCTGACCGGAGCTGGCGTCGTAGAACCGGGCGGCGAGGCTCACCAGCGTGGTCTTGCCGGAGCCGGTGGCGCCGATGAAGGCCACCGTCTCGCCTTTATTGGCCTTGAAGCTGATGTGGGACAGAATATCCTGCCCGGAGGTGGGATAGCGGAAGGACACGTCCCGGAACTCCACGGTGCCGGTCTCCGGGGCCTTCGTCTCCGTGCCCTCTCTGAGGTCAACTTCGGTGTTCAGTACCTCGTTGATGCGCTGGGCGGACACCTGCGCGGAGGGCAGGAACATGACGATCATGACCATCATCATGATGGACATGACCACGTAGGTGGCGTAGGTGCCGAACACTACCACGTCGCTGAAGAAGGTCACCCGGCCCATGACGTCGGCCACGGAGATGTCGTTGACCAGCGCCGCGCCTACCCAGTAGATGGTCAGGGCCAGCGCGTTCATAGCGAAGGTCACCGCCGGCATGAGCAGGGCGAAGGCCCGCTGGTTGAACAGCTGGGTGTTCATCAGCACGCCGCTGGCCTTGTAGAACTTCTCGTTCTGGTACTCCTCGGCGTTGTAGGCGTGGACCACGTTGATGCCAGTGAGGTTTTCCCGGGTGACGAGGTTGATGTCATCCATGAGCCGCTGCACCCGCTTGACCCGGGGCAGCACGATGACCACGATGAGAATCATCATCGCCAGCAGGGCGGCCACGAAGCCCGCCGTGATGACGGACAGGGTCCAGCTCTTGTTGACGATCTTGATGACCGCCCACACCGCCATCACCGGGGCCTTGATGAGGATCTGAAGGCCCATGGAGATCAGCATCTGGATCTGGGTGATGTCGTTGGTGGTGCGGTTGACGAGGCTGGGCACGGAGAAGTCCAGCATTTCCTTCTGGCTGAAGTCCGCCACCTTGTTGAATACGCTCTCCCGGAGGGTGAAGCTCAGTCCGGCGGCCACCTTGGCGGACAGAAAGCCGCAGATGACGGCCAGCACGGCGCTGGCCAGCGTGCAGGCCAGCATTTTTCCGCCGGGCACCAGAATGTCCGCGGTGGTGCTGCCGGGAGTCTGAATGAGGACGGTGAGGTCGCTCATGTAGTCGGGCAGGCGCAGGTCGAAGTAGATCTGGCCCAGCACCAGCAGGGCGCACAGCCCGGCCATGAGCCATTCCCGCCTGCCCATTCGTTTCAGCAGTTTGATCATGTCGTTGTTCCTTCCTTGTCGAGTTCACGGATGTTGCGCAGCAGCTTTTCCGCGGTGCGCCGGTAGGCCAGCAGCTCTTCCTCCGGGATGCCCCGGGTCAGCGCGTGGAAAAACGCCCGCTGGGAGGCCCGCCCTTCTTCCACCAGCGGCGCGGCGGCTTCGGTGACG
>CAKUKL010000112.1 GCA_934662925.1 uncultured Oscillospiraceae bacterium
GAGGGCAAAAAGAAGATGCGCTCGCTGGGCACTGTGCAAATGCCCACGGAGGCGTTTATGGCAGTGCTCAAGCTGGACGAAGAATAAAAAAGAGGAAGCCCGGGAGGGCTTCCTTTTTTATTCGCCGGGAATCCGGTGACGGGATTTTGAAACGAATTCGCCGTTACTCTGGCGAAACGAAGTGGTGCGTCCTGCGGACGCTCCGCTGGGGTGACTTTCTGTACGCACAGAAAGTCACAAGAACCAAAGGGCTGCGCCCTTTGGGAAACAGATTTTCTCGACACCGTTTCTTTTGTTTGCGTACAAAAGAAACGGTGTCGAACCGCCAAAGAAAATACGCCGAATGGGTGCGTCAAAGTCTTTTAGTCTTTTGCCACTGACGGAAGGGAACTCCTTTGGTAAGACGCAGTACTTCTATTTCCGCTGCCGCTGCGCTGGTTCTAACTTGTGAGAAATGCGCTCGTTAGCGCCGCCGCAGCCACAGGCAAAGTATCCGAGTAGGCGCTGAACGATGGCCCGGAAATCTATAACAATTTCCATTGGAGCGGCAGCGATGATTAGCGGCTTTGCGCGTCGGCTTACCTCGCGCCGGTCGATAGAACGGTGCACTACTTGACTTTATCCCCGTAAAAATGGGGTTTTCAGGGGGAAAATACTATGAGCGAGGGCACGCCTTTCAGTGCCCGAAGTCGAATCCGTATTTTCCCCCTGAACGCATTTTTGCCTACTTTTTGTGCGCACAAAAAGTAGGTCGCCCGCAGGCGAAACCCTCGCCCGGCGGGGTAGCGGCGAATTCGGTTCAAAGGCTCCGCCTTTGGCCTTTGGTTACTTTCTGTTTGCACAGAAAGTAACTCGCCCAGAGGGGCGAACCCCCTCACTTCACTTCCCGAATGAGCACCATCGGCGTCAGCTGCGTGCCGTTGCCGCAGGGGTTGTCGGCGATCATGGCCATGAGATCGGCCTCGCTCTCGGTGATGGCGGAGCACTTGCCCAGCAGCTCCTGGGCCAGATCGTTGGCGTCCACGATCATCATGCGCACGCCGGTCTCCTTGTAGACCTCCTCGCACACGCCGTCGGAATTCTCCGGGATGCGGATGCCGAACTCGCCGTACACGTCGAAGCAGTGGTCATAGAAGCCGTCCAGACCGGACACCTCCTGCCCCACCATCTCGTAAAACACGCCCCGCTTGCCGAACAGCTTGCCGAAGCCGGCGCAGATGGCCGCCCAGATGACGTACAGCGCGCCCCGCTGGTCGATGGCGAACTGCATCTTCCACGGGGAGTCCACGCCGATGCCGGCGGAGGAGTGGGACGCGAACTTGGACAGGAATTTGGCCAGCCACGAGAGCTTCATGTCCGCCTTTTTCACGATGCGCTTCTGGCACAGGGAGATGATCTTCTCGCTGGAGGACAGGATGTCCCCCTCCTGATAAATGGGGACCACGTACTTCTTGATGAGATCCATGTAGCTCTCGCCCACCTGCACGAAGTGGGTGGGGATGGCGTGGCGGGCGAAGGTGCGGTCCCCCACCTTGATCTTGACCTGTTTGCCTTCGTTGGCCTTGAACTCGGACAGTTCCATAACAATACCCTCTTTTGTGTATTTCTCTCAGTATAGCCATCAGGCGGCGCGGGCAGTCCGTCCGCCGGATTTTTGTATCTGACAGTATATCACAGGCGGCGGCGCAGGGCAAATATATTTTGCCGGAATGCTGCCGCTCCGGGGGATTTATGCCGGAACCGGGAAAGCAATGCCGCCAAAGGCATACCGCCGCCCGTTGCGCCCGCCGGGAAAAGCCGCTATAATGGAGCCAACGGAACTTTGCAAGGAGGGCTTTGCCATGCTGACAGCACAGCGCTATCCCCACGTATTTTCCCCCATCCAGATCGGCCCCGTCCGGCTGAAAAACCGGCTGGGCTTCGCCCCTATGGTGTGCAACAAGTGCACCGTGGACGGCACCGTCACCGACTCCATGGTGGAGTTCGTCTACAGTCAGGCGGCCACCGGCGTGGGCTATGTCACCATCGGCGACACCCAGGTGGACGACGATCTGGGCGGCGCGTTCATGGCCACGCTGAACATCGCCCGCAAGACCAGCATCCCCGGCATGATCAAGCTCGCCGAGGCCGCCGCCTTCGGCGGCGCAGTGCTGTCGGTGGAGCTGAACCACTCCGGCCGGGGGGCCAAGGACGCATTGACGAAGGGCCAGCCCATCGGGCCGTCCGCCGTGTGCTTCCCCCGGTGCAGCCAGAACGTCCGCCCCATGGAGCGGGAGGATCTGGAGCGGGTGAAGGGCCTGTTCGTCCACTGTGCCAAGCAGTGCGTTCAGGCGGGCTTCCAAATGCTCATGGTCCACTGCGCCCACAACAACCTGCTGGGGCAGTTCCTCTCTCCCCTGTCCAACCTCCGCGCCGACGAGTACGGCGGCAGCCCCGAGAACCGCCGCCGCTACCCGCTGGAAGTGCTGGCCGCCGTCCGGGAGGCCGTAGGCCCCGGCATCGCCATCGAGGTGCGGGTGTCCGCCGAGGAGATCACCCCCGGCGGCCTTGAATTTGACGAATCCCTCGCCTTTATGGAGGAGGCCCAGCGGTACTGCGACCTCATCCACGTCTCCCGGGGCATCGTGTACGACGACGCGGGCATTTACACCCTGCCCACCTTCCTGCGGGACCGCACGCTGAACGTGGACTGGGCCCGCCGGGTGAAGGAGCGCGTCCATGTGCCCGTGGCGGTGGTGGGCAACTTCTCCACGCTGGAGGAGGCGGAAGCGGTCATCGCCTCCGGCGCCGCCGACATCGTGTGCGCCGCCCGGATGTACCTCACCGACCACGACCTGATCCGCAAGTCGCTGGCGGGCAAGGCGGACACCGTCCGGCCCTGTCTGCGCTGCCACCGGGGGTGCATCGACAACTCCGCCCGGGGCAAGGCCATCCACTGCGCCGTCAACCCGGAGCTGGGTTTTGAGGAGCTGGAGCGCACCCTTCCCGCGCCCCGCGCATCCCGCCGGGTGCTGGTGGCCGGCGGCGGCCCCGCCGGGCTTCAGGCGGCCCTCACCCTCCGGAAGCGGGGGCACGAGGTGATCCTGTGCGAGGCCACCGGCCAGCTGGGCGGCCTGCTCACCGACGCGGCGGCCCCGGCCTGCAAGGGGTACATGAAGGAATATCTCCGCTGGCTGGTGGACGCGGCCATGAGCTGCGGCGCGGACATCCGGCTCAACACCCCCGTCACGCCGGAGCTGGCGGAGGAGCTGGCCCCGGACGCGGTCATCGTGGCCACCGGCTCGAAATACCTGCGGCCCAATATCCCCGGCATCGAGTATGCCGCCATGCTCACCGACGTGGAGCGCAAGCGGGTGATCCCGGGCAAAAAGGTGCTGGTGTGCGGCGGCGGTTCCTCCGGGCTGGAGTGCGCCCTCGGCCTTGCCATGGAGGGCCATGAGGTGGCGGTGGCTGACCAGCTGCCGCTGGAGCAGTTTGCCGCCGGTATGCCCTATTTCCCCCGGCTGGACCTGCTCAAGTGTCTGGCCGAGCGGGGGGTGCGCCTGCTGCCGGAGCACCGGGTGGAGCGCTTCACCGAAACCGGCGCGGTGCTGTCCGGCCCCGGCGGCGAAGCGGAAGAGACGGCGGACACCTGCGTCGTCGCCATGGGCGTCCGGCCGGATACCGCCCTGCTGGACACGCTGCGGGCGCGGTTCCCGGTGGATGTGCTGCCCGCCGGCGATCTGGACGGCGGCGTGAACCTCTATGACGCCATCCACTCCGCCCATTTTGCCGCTCTGCGGGTATTGTAAAGCGAATTTACATTTTATCTGTATCTTTCGCGCCCGGTCTATGCTATGCTTATCTCAGCGGGACGGCCGGAGGGCCGCCCGGAACCGATGAGAGGAGACAAGCAGCGTGAACGTCATATCCTTGTTAACGCCCAAGGCGCAGGTTGCCTATCTCTATGAAGATTTTACCGTCCGGCAGGGGCTGGAGAAAATGCGGGTGGCCGGGTACACCGCCATCCCCGTTCTGGCCCGGGACGGCAGCTATGTGGGCACGGTGAGCGAGGGAGATTTCCTCTGGAACCTCATCGATCGCCGGGACAACAGCATCCGCAGTCAGGAAAAGATCCCCCTGAGCACCATTATGCGCGGCGGCTTCAACCCGCCGGTGTCCGTGGGCGTGTCACTGGACGATCTGCTGGAGCGGGCCATGCGGCAGTCCTTCATCCCGGTGGTGGACGACCGCGGGGCCTTCGTGGGCATCGTCACCCGGCAGAACATCATCCGCCGCCTTACCGTCCCCAACGAAGCGGTGGAGACCGAGCGGATGGAGTACGCCGCCGCAGGAGCGTAAAAGTTGAAAAGAGCATGGAAAAACGGCCGTCTCGCATGAGACGGCCGTTTTGTTTATTCTGCGTTCGCCCGCTCCGCGGCGGCCTGCGCCTTGTGGAGCTTGTGCAGCTCCTTCTTCCGGCGGTTGGAGAAGCGGTCCTCTTCGCTGTATACGCAGCCGCAGTACTTCTGCATATACAGGCCCAGCGCCCGGGCCTCCTCCTGCCCCGCCTTGAAATAGGGGCGGAAGTCGTAGGGGACGAATTCCACGCCGTACTTCTCCCCCATTTTCGCCCCCACGGCGCAGATCAGCTCCCGGTTCTGGTACGGGGAGATGAGCAGCGTGGTGGAAAAGTGGGTGAAGCCGTTCTCGGCGGCGTACCGGGCGGTCCGCTCCATCCGGCAGGTGTAGCACCAGCCGCAGCGGTGGTCCGGGTCGGCGGCCACGGCGGCGGTGAACTCCCGCAGGCCGTAGAAGTCCTGCTCCCGCAGGGTAAGGCCGATGTCCTGCGCGTACTGCCGCAGGGTGTCCCGCCGGGCCTTGTATTCCAGAAAGGGGTGGATGTTGGGGTTGTACCAGAAGCCCACCGGCTCCGTCCCCGCTTCCCGCAGGGTCTTGACGCAGGCCACGGAGCAGGGGGCGCAGCAGATGTGGAGAAGGGTGGACATGAGCGGCTCCTTACTTGGCCCGGGCCTTGGCCTTCATCCGCAGCTCGTGATTGAGGATGCGCTTGCGCAGACGCAGGTTCTCCGGCGTGACCTCCAGCAGCTCGTCGTCGGCTAGGAACTCCAGGCACTGCTCCAGACTCATCTGCTTGGGCGGGACGAGGCGCAGGGCGTCGTCGGAGCCGGAGGCGCGCATGTTGGTCAGCTGCTTCTTGCGGCAGACGTTGACGGAGATGTCCTCCATCTTGGGGCACACGCCCACCACCATGCCCTCGTACACGGGCACGCCCGCGCCGATGAACAGCGCGCCGCGCTCCTGCGCGGAGAACAGGCCGTAGGTGACGGACTCGCCGGTCTCGAAGGCCACGAGGGAGCCGGTGTTCCGGCGCTGGATCTCGCCCTTGAAGGGGGCGTACTTTTCAAAGACGGAGGCCATGATGCCCTCGCCCTTGGTGTCGGTGAGGAACTCGTTGCGGTAGCCGAACAGGCCCCGGGACGGCACGAGAAATTCCAGCTTCATCCGCTGACCCACGGGGGTCATGGACAGGAACTCGCCCTTGCGGGCGCCCAGCTTCTCCATGACGGAGCCCACGTTGTCGGCGGGCACGTCGGCCACCAGACGCTCCACAGGCTCGCACTTGACGCCGTCGATCTCCTGATACAGCACGCGGGGGGGAGAGACCTGGAACTCGTAGCCCTCCCGGCGCATGGTCTCGATGAGGATGGACAGGGACATCT
>CAKUKL010000113.1 GCA_934662925.1 uncultured Oscillospiraceae bacterium
GACGCATACCGCGTCCACACCGGCGGAGATCTGGTTATCAATCTGTTTTCCGAACGCGTCGTAGTTGATGGCTCCGCCGGTCTCAAATGGTGTGACCAGAGCGGTGCAGGCGCCGGAAAAAACAGGTGTTCTCATGGCATCAGTCCTTTCAGAAAAGATTAGTCACGGGGTTCGATGTACCCTTCGGCGCACAGCAGCTCCGCCAGCAGGACGGCGCCGCCCGCCGCGCCTCGGAGGGTGTTGTGGGACAGGGAGACAAACTTGTAGTCATACTGGGTGTCCGGGCGCAGGCGGCCGATGGAGACGGCCATGCCGCCCTCCAGATCGCGGTCCAGCTTCGCCTGCGGGCGGTCGGCCTCTTCAAAGTAATTGAGGAACTGCTTGGGGGCGGTGGGCAGATCAAGCTCCTGCGGGCGGCCCCTGTAGGTCCGCCACGCTTCCTTCATCTGCTCCACGGTGGGCTTGTTCTTGAAGGTGACAAAGGCGGCGGCAGTATGGCCGTTGGAGACGGGAACGCGCAGGCACTGGGCGGTGATGGCGGGGGCGTCCGCGTTGACGATGACGCCGTTTTCCACCCGGCCCCAGACCTTCAGCGGCTCCTGCTCGCTCTTTTCCTCCTCGCCGCCGATGTAGGGAATGAGGTTATCCACCATCTCCGGCCATGTGGCAAAGGTTTTGCCAGCGCCGGAGATGGCCTGATAGGTGCAGACCAGAATTTTTTCAATGCCGAACTCCCGGAGAGGGGAGAGGGCGGGAACGTAGCTCTGGATGGAGCAGTTGGACTTGACGGCGATGAAGCCCCGTCTGGTGCCCAGACGCTTGCGCTGGGCGTCGATCACCTTCAGGTGGTCGGCGTTGACCTCGGGGATGACCATGGGCACGTCGGGAGTCCAGCGGTGGGCGGAGTTGTTGGATACCACGGGGCACTCGAACTTGGCGTATGCCTCCTCCAGCGCCTTGATCTCCTCCTTTTTCATATCCACGGCGGAGAATACGAAGTCCACCATGGCGGCAATCTTCTCCACGTCGTCCTGCGCACTCATGAGGACGATGTTCTTGGCGTTTTCGGGGATGGGGGTGTCCATGGCCCAGCGCCTGGCCACCGCGTCCTCGTAACGCTTCCCGGCGGAGCGGGGGCTGGCGGCGATGACGGTGAGCTGGAACCAGGGGTGATCTGCCATTAGGGTGACGAACCGCTGGCCCACCATACCGGTGCCGCCGATGACGCCTACTTTATATTTTTTCATTAGAAAAACCTCCCGCGGCCCAATGGGCCAAATTTAAGAATGTGAAGATTATAGTTGAAACACGGCTGCGGTCTGTACTATAATATAACAAGGTTTGCGGTCTGCCGGGCCGATATGCCGGAAATCGCCGACCGAATTTGATTTATCATAGCATCAACACACTAAAGTGTCAATTTCACCTTTCCCCGGAAAGCAGAGAAATGGAGCGGTCTATGAGAAAAAAATTCGTGCAAATTGTGTCTCTGGCGCTGGCTGCCGCCGCTTTGTCCATGGCCGCGGCGTCTGCCGCGTGGTACGATCCGGTTACGGAGCCGACTTATTCCGGGCTCGGCGGGCAGATGATGCGCATCGGTATTTACTTCGGAAGCAGCGCCAAGGAGTCGGCGGAGCTTCGGCTGGTGACGGGCGACGGCTTTGAGATCGGCTATTACGACGATGCGAACAATTTTGTGCCGCTGACCAGCTGTGTGTCCGGGGCGCTGACGGTGCAGACGGATGTGTTCACCGGCGGCATAACGGTTCTTGACAACAGCACCGGCATGGCGGTTTACACCTATGACGGGTATTCCGCCACCAATCTGGGTGTCCGCCCCTATTCGCTCACCGGCGAAAAAACAGTGGTGAAGTGCGGCTACCCCTATTACGGCGGCATCCGTTTTACGCTGGCCTCCGGCGGCGGGATGAACATCGTGAACATGATCCCGCTGGACGACTACGTCGCGGGCGTGGTGCCCTACGAAATGTCGCCGTCATGGCCGGTAGAGGCGCTGAAGGCTCAGGCGGTGTGTGCCCGTACCTACGCGCTGACCCATATCAATACCGCTCACCAGCGCAATTATGGCTTTGATCTGTGCGACACCACCTGCTGTCAGGCGTACAAGGGCGTTTACAGCGGAAGTCAGGCGGCCAAGGTGGCGGAAGCGGTGGACGGCACCGGCGGAGTGACCATGATGTACAACGGCCAGTACTGCGATGCGGTGTATTCTTCCTCCAACGGCGGCGGCAGTGAGTCCGCGCTGAACGTCTGGGGCAAGGATATCCCTTATCTTCAGGGCAAGGAAGACCCCTACGAATCGCTGGTGTCCATCCCCAACTACAACTGGTCCGTCAGCTTTACCGGTGCGGAGCTTCAGGCGAAGCTCATCGCGGCGGGCTACGAAAAATGCGGCCTGATCACCGAGGTACATACGGTGCTGAGCGCCACGGGCAATGTGACGGCCCTGACCTTTGTGGACGCCAACGGGAAAGCGTGGACCATCTACAACACCTCCGGCGGCGGCAGCAAATGCCGCACGCTGCTGTCCCTGCGCTCCATCCATTATACGGTGACCAGCGACGGAACGTCCACGGACAAGTCGTCTTCCGGCGGCTGGACGATCAACGGGAGCGAACCCGCTGATTTTTCTGCCGGTATGTCCGTGATCGACGGAAACGGAAATATTTCCGTGGTGACGGATGGCTATGTCATCACCGCCAGCGGCGTGGAGCAGCTCGGCTCTACAGGCTCCGGCACGACCACCGGCGCGGCGGGCTCTGTGTTCGTGTTCAAGGGCGCGGGCTGGGGCCACAACGTGGGTATGAGCCAGTACGGCGCTTACGCCATGGCCCAGCAGGGCTATACTTACCAGCAGATACTGGAATTCTATTATACGGGAGTTACGATCGGATAATGTTAAAAACGCATGATTTCTATTTTGACCTGCCGCAGGAGCTGATTGCGCAGACGCCACTGGAGCGCCGGGACGGTTCCCGGCTGCTGACGCTGGACAAGGTGACGGGGGAGACCCATCATATGCACTTTTACGACCTGCCGTTCCTGTTGCGGCCCGGCGACTGTCTGGTGCTCAACGACAGCAGGGTACTGCCCGCCCGCCTGCTGGGCCGCCGGGAGACCGGCGGCGCCTGCGAGGTGCTGCTGCTCATTGACCGGGGCAACAAGGTCTGGGAGTGTCTGGTGCGGCCGGGACGGAAGCTGCAGCCCGGCGCGAAGATCGTCTTCGGCGAGGGCGAGCTGACCGCCGAGGTGCTGGAAGAGGTGGAGGGCGGGAACCGCCTGATCCGGTTCAACTACGAGGGGATTTTCCTGGAGACGCTGGAGCGGCTGGGCAAAATGCCCCTCCCGCCGTACATCAAGGAGGAGCTGGAGGACGGCGAACGCTATCAGACGGTCTACTCCAAGGTCGTTGGCTCCGCCGCCGCACCCACCGCGGGACTTCACTTCACGAAAGAGCTTCTGGAGCAGGTGGCCGCAATGGGGGTAAAGCTGTGCTACGTTACACTGCATGTAGGCCTTGGCACCTTCCGGCCGGTGAAATCGGAGGATCTGGAGCATCATGAAATGCACTCGGAATACTGTGTGATCCCGCAGGAGACGGCTGATATCATCAACGAGACGAAGCGCAGCGGCGGCCGGGTCATCTGCGTGGGTACCACTTCCTGCCGCACCATCGAGAGCTGGGCCAACGAGGACGGCACCATGGAGGCCAAGGCGGGCTGGACGAACATTTTCATTTACCCCGGCTACCGGTTCAAGGTGTTGGACGCACTGATCACCAACTTCCACCTGCCGGAGTCCACGCTCATCATGTTGGTGTCCGCGCTGGCCGGGCGGGAGCACGTGCTGGCGGCGTACAACGAAGCAGTGAAGGAGCGCTACCGCTTCTTCTCCTTCGGCGACGCCATGTTTATTTCGTAAGGAGGGCCGCCTGTGTTTGAATTGAAGAAAACGGAGGGCAAGGCCCGCCGGGGCGAATTCACCTGCCCCCACGGCACGGTGCAGACCCCGGTCTTTATGAATGTGGGTACACAAGGCGCCATCAAGGGCGCGGTGTCCGCCCATGATCTGAAGAAACTCGGCTGTCAGATCGAGCTGTCCAACACCTACCACCTGCACCTGCGTCCGGGGGACGATGTGGTCCGCACTATGGGCGGGCTTCACAAATTCATGGACTGGAACGGACCGATCCTGACAGATTCCGGCGGATTTCAGGTATTTTCCCTCTCCGGCCTGCGGAAGATCACGGAGGAGGGCGTCACCTTTGCCTCCCACATCGACGGCCACCGGGTATTCATGGGGCCGGAGGAGTCCATGCGCATCCAGTCCAATCTGGGCAGCGACATTGCCATGGCCTTTGATGAGTGCGTGGAGAATCCAGCGACTTACGAATATGCAAAGAACTCCTGCGAGCGCACTCTGCGGTGGCTGGAGCGTTGCAAAGCGGAGCACAACAGGCTGAACGCCCAGCCGGACTGTGTGAACCCCGGTCAGATGCTGTTCGGCATCAATCAGGGCGCGACGTTTGCGGATCTGCGCACGTGGCATATGAAGGAGATTGCGAAGCTCGGCTGTGACGGCTACGCCATCGGCGGACTGGCCGTCGGCGAGCCTACGGAGGTCATGTACGAGATCATTGAGGCGGTGGAGCCATACATGCCGGCGGACAAGCCCCGGTATCTTATGGGCGTGGGCACGCCGTCCAATATCATCGAGGCGGTGGCCCGAGGCGTGGATTTCTTCGACTGCGTGATGCCTGCCCGGAACGCCCGCCACGGGAAGCTGTTTACCTGGAGCGGAGCTCTCAACATCAAGAATGAAAAGTACAAGCTGGACGAGCGCCCCATCGACCCGGAGTGCGACTGCCCGGTGTGCCGCTCCTTCTCCCGGGCCTACCTGCGCCATTTGTTTACGGCGGGGGAAATGCTGGCTATGCGGCTGGCGGTCATGCACAACCTGTATTTCTACAACAAGCTGATGGAGCGGATCCGTCAGGCGCTGGACGAGGGGAATTTCGCGCAGTTCCGCGCCGAGTATTCCGAGAAGCTGTCCGGACGGGCATGATAGCTGAAAAAACATGAAAATAGGGCTTGTGCTTTTGGCAGTTTCCCGCTATAATGTTTTTATGCCTTTTTGAAACAAATATTTTTTAACAACGGAGGAAGAAATTATGCCGCAGGGTGTCTCTACAATTATTATGCTGGTGGCTATCATCGCCATCTTCTACTTTATGATGATCCGGCCCGAGAACAAAAAGAAGAAGGCCGTTGAGGAAATGCGTTCCAGCCTGAAGCCCGGCGATGAGATCACTACCATCGGCGGCGTTGTCGGTACCATCTGCGCCGTGAAGCAGGACACTATCGTGATCGAGACCGGCGCTGACCGTGTCCGCGTGGAGTTCACCAAGTGGGCCATTTCCAGCAAGGGCACTCAGTCCAATCAGGACAACGCCAACACCGAGGATAAGGACAGCAAGGACAAGAAGTCCGCTGAAAAGAGCAAAAAGTAATTTTGCGTATGATGACCGCCCCTTCCGCATAGGTTTGAATGAACCTGTGCGGGAGGGGCGATTTTTTATGCGTAAAAATGAAGGTACGGCGGTTCCGGTCACGATGATGACAGGTTCGCTTCTGGGCGGCGCGCTGGCCGCGGCAATTACGATGGCGCTGCTGCTGATC
>CAKUKL010000114.1 GCA_934662925.1 uncultured Oscillospiraceae bacterium
GGCCGTGGGCACCGATGTGCCGCCGGTGTATATCTATGCGGCGGAGACGGCGGTGCAGCTGACGCTGACGGAGCTGAACGAAAACCTGCGGGACATTTATCTGGAGGCGTACACCCAGCCGGAGGCGGCGGAGTACATCCACCAGAACACGTCCACGGAGCTGTACCACCTGATGGGCAGCTATCTGCCGGGGTACAGCGAGAGCGATTTCTACGAGTTGGACATCGGCACGGCGGGCATCATGCGGGGCTATATGTCCCGGAAGTGCGACAAGTACTTCACGCTGGAGAAAAAGCTCCACCGGTTCCTGACCATGACCCTCGGCGCGTACAAGGTGCCGGAGGAGGAGCAGGAGAAGGCCATCGCCTTTGTAGACGGGCTGGACATCAAGACCATAGCCGAGGAGTCGGTACACCGCCTGTTTGAGACGCTGGCCATGCAGTTTGACTTCAGTCTGGACGAGGTGGCGCTGAATAACGGAAAATGACATAAAAAAGCCGCGGGGCCGTACCGTTTTGGTACGGCCCCGCGGCTTTTTGCGGGAATTTATACGAATACGAACTGCACCAGCGCCATGTAGAGCAGGGTGCCGCCCACGATGGACAGCATATTGTTGCGCTTCCAGACGTGGACCACTGCCACGGCCACGCTGGCAATGACGGCGGGGGCCCAGCCCGCGAGGGCGGAAAAGCTCATGTTCCGCAGGCAGTAGACGATGAGCATGGCGATGACGGCGGGGGGCAGATACTGCCCCAGATAGAGGATGATGCGGGGGGGATTGCCGCCCCGGCCGAAGAGCAGGAAGGGCAGCGCCCGGGTGAGAAAAGTCACCAGAGCCATAACGGCGATGGCCGCCGCGGCACGCATGGGGGTCATTGTCCGTCGCCTCCTTTCAGATGCTCCGCTTCCACGGGCTTGTCCAGCTTGGGACGGGCCAGCAGCAGGCCCGCCACCAGCAGCCCCAGCGCGGGGATGAGGAACCGCCCGCCGTCCGGCCCCAGCCACAGCAGGCACACCAGCGTGGCCCCCGCACCCAGCAGCGCGGGGAAATGCCGGTCCGCCGACCGCCACTGGTCCACGGCGATGACGATGAACAGGGCGGTCATGGCAAAGTCGATGCCGTCGGTGTTGATGGTGATGAGGGCTCCGGCCACGGCCCCCAGCAGGGACCCGGCCACCCAGTAGATCTGGTCGAGCAGAGCGATGGTGAAGTAAAAGCCTTTTTCATCCACGCCCTCCGGGGCCTTAACTCCCGCCAGCAGGGCGTAAGTCTCGTCGGTGAGGGAGAAGATCATGTAGATCTTCCGCCAGCCCATACCCTTGAACTTTTCCAGCATGGACAGGCCGTACACCAGATGGCGGAAATTGATGACCAGCGTCAGAAAGGCCACGTCCGCCAGCGGCGCGGCGTTTTCCAGCAGGCTCACGCCCAGATACTGGCCGCTCCCGGCGTAGATGGTGACGCTCATGGCCACCGACCAGAGCGGGTTGTAGCCAATGGCCGACAGCATCCACCCGAACACCACGCCGATGGCCAGATAGCCCATCAGGACGGGGACGGTGTACGGGAAGGCGGCGGCCAGAGTCTTGCGGTTCATGGGGATCCACTTCCTTGTGAAATGCGAAAAAATACGCTTTATTTGTTTATTATACGAAAGAAAAACGTTGTTTGCAATGCGTGTAAATTCATAGTTTGTTCATTGTAAAGAGAAGAAACTTTGGCTATAATGAGACCGTGAGGTGAACTTCATGAAACGTCTGCTATTTATTTACAATGCCCACGCCGGGCGGCAGCGGATCCGGAACAGCCTTGCCGATATTCTGGACGTGTTTGCCCAGGCGGGCTATGAGATCACCGCCCACCCCACCCAGCGCCGGGGCGACGCCACCGAGACGGCGGCGGCCAGCGCGGGCTATGACCGGGTGGTGTGCTGCGGCGGCGACGGGACGCTGAATGAAACGGTGTCCGGCCTGATGAGCATCCCGGAGGAGTCCCGGCCGGCGCTGGGGTACATCCCCGCCGGATCCACCAACGATTTTTCCCGGAACCTGAACCTGCCGAAGGAGCTGACGAAGGTCGCCGCGGCGGCCTGCGGCGGCGTGCCCCGCCCCTGCGACCTCGGCCGGGCGGAGGGCAGCTTCTTTACTTACGTGGCGGCCTTCGGGCTGTTTACCGACGTGTCCTACGCCACACCGCAGGCGGCGAAAAACCTGCTGGGGCACTTCGCCTACGTCCTTCAGGGGGCGGGCAAGCTGTTCAACGTGCCCAGCTTCCACATGAAGGTGGAGAGCGCCGAGGGCTTCGTCACCGAGGGCGACTACATCTACGGCATGGTGAGCAACACCGTGTCCGTGGGCGGGCTGATGAACCTGCCCCGGGACGTGGTGAAGCTGGACGACGGAAAATTCGAGGTGCTGCTGGTGCGGGAGCCGAAGAACCTTCTGGACTGGCAGGAGATCCTGACCGCCCTGACCAGCCAGAAGCTCATGGGCAGCGAGGGCATCGTCACCGGCTTCCAGACGGAAAAGGTCACGTTTACCTGCGACAAGCCCGTGGCGTGGACGGTGGACGGTGAGTTCGGCGGCGAGCGGGCGGTGACGCGGGTGGAGAACCTGCCCCGGGCCTTCGTGCTGGCTTACGGCGAATAAGACGGAAAAACAGAGGGCGCCCCGCCCGGCTTTGCCGGAGCGGGGCGCTTTTTCGTTTCTGCGTGGGGGTATTTTATTCCTCCACGGGGACGGTCCAGCCGTAGGGATCGGGCTCGGTGCCCCACTGGATGCCGGTGAGGGTGTCGTACAGCCGCTGGGTGACGTGGCCGATATGGCCGCCGCTGACGATGTCCTTCTCGTCGCCCATGGCCAGCTCGCCGATGGGAGAGACGACGGCGGCGGTGCCGGTGCCCCATGCCTCCTCCAGCTGGCCGCTGCGGGCAGCGTCAAAGAGCTCCTTGGCCTCGATCAGGCGCTCCTCCACGGGAATGCCCCAGTCCCGGAGCAGCTCGATGCAGCTCTTGCGGGTGATGCCGGGCAGGACGGAGCCGGTGAGGGCGGGGGTGACCACCTTGCCGCTGATCTTGAACATGACGTTCATGGCGCCGACCTCCTCCACGTACTTGCGGTGGACGCCGTCCAGCCACAGCACCTGAGAGTAGCCGTTCTCCTCGGCGCGCTCGCCGGCGCGGATGGAGCAGGCGTAGTTGCCGCCGCACTTGGTGTAGCCAGTGCCGCCCTTGACGGCGCGGACGTCCTCGGTCTCCACATAGATCTTCACGGGATTCAGGCCCTCGGCATAGTAATTGCCCACGGGGCAGAGAATGATGGCGAACAGATAGCTGTGGGAGGCGTGAACGCCCAGAGACGGGTCGGTGGCGAAGACGAAGGGACGGATATACAGGGACGCGCCCTTCTTGTGGGGGACCCACTCCTTATCGACGTTTACCACCGTCTTGACGGCCTCCACGAAGAAGTCCTCGTCAATGGGAGGGATGCACATACGGTCGCAGGAGGAGTTGAACCGGCGGGCATTCTCGATGGGCCGGAACAGCTGGATCTTACCCTCGGGGGTGCGGTAGGCCTTCATGCCCTCGAACAGCTCCTGCGCGTAGTGGAACACCATGCAGGAGGGGTCCAGCGTCAGCGGGCCATAGGGGACGACGCGGGCGTCGTGCCAGCCCTGACCGGCGTCATAGTTCATGAGGAACATATGGTCGGTAAAGGTCTTGCCGAAGACGAGGGTGTCGGGATCGGGAAGGGGCTTGCGCTCCTTCGTCAGCGTGATTTTGATGTCAGCCATGTGAAGGACGTCCTTTCAGATTAAAGTGCTAAATGATGTACCTATTTTAGCACGGCGTTCCCCGGCGTGCAATGGTGATTTTCACCTTGTTTTTGAGAAATTAGTTTGTTATAATATAATATCTGTTCCATAGCGGCTGTTTCCGGCGTGGAAAGGCGGCGGAAAACGGCCGGGCCGGAGGGAAGCTCCGGCTGTTCCGGGGGTGGATGCATGAGCAAGAAAAAAACAAATATCATGACGCCGAGATTCCAGCTGTACTTCGTGTGCCTGCTGGTGTTCACGGGGATCACGGCGTTTCTGGGGTACTACTATTGGGCCGTGGGCGAGCTGGCGGTGGTCATCCTGCTGTACGCCTTCTACTGCAGGGCCACCAGCCGCCAGCAGAAGGAGGTCACGAAATACCTCGAAAAGCTGGAGGGCAACGTGGATCAGGCCACCCGGTCGGGCATCATGGACTGCCCGCTGCCGGTGGTGGTGTTCCGGCCGGACACGGACGAGGTCATCTGGACCAACAAGCAGTTCCTGAAAATTTCCGGCGAAAAGGACCGGGTGTTTGATCTGAAACTGTCCGCCACGGTGCCCGGCTTCGACAGCCGATGGCTCATGGAGGGCAAGAACGCCTGCCCCGGTGAGGTGGAGCTGGGCGGCCACCGCTATCAGGTCTTCGGCCAGCTGGCCCGGATGACCAGCGGCGGCGGGTTCATGGCCACCACCTACTGGGTGGACGTGACGGAGCTTTCCAACACCCGGGACGTGTTTCAGGCCACCCGGCCGGTGGTGGCGGTGCTGCTGCTGGACAACTACGAGGACGCCATCAAGGGGCTGGAGGAATCCGCCCGATCGCTGGTGCTCAGCGAGGTGAGCCGCCGGTTCACCCAGTGGACGCAGGACGCGCAGGGCGTGTTCTGCCGGCTGGAGCGGGACCGCTATCTGTTCATCTTCGAGGAGCAGTACCTTGCCGACTTCAAGGCGGAGAAGTTCTCCCTGCTGGACGAGGTCCGGTCCATCGAGACCCCCGGCCGCATCCCCGTGACGCTGTCCATCGGCATCGGCGTGGACGGCGGGAGCCTTGCCGAGCTGTACCAGTTCGCCAACCTGTCGGTGGAGATGGCCCTCAGCCGCGGCGGCGATCAGGTGGTGCTGAAAAACCGGTTCAGCTTTGAATTTTTCGGCGGCCGGGCCAAGGAGACGGAAAAGCGCACCAAGGTCAAGAGCCGGGTCATGGCCTCGGCCCTGGGCGAGCTGGTGTCCGACGCGTCCTGCCTGTTTGTCATGGGCCATAAGGCCCCGGATATGGACGCTGTGGGCGCGGCGGTGGGCGTATGCGCCATCGCCCGCAAGCGGGGCATCCCCGCCTACCTCATCCGGAACGAGAAGGACACCCCCGCTGAGGATCTCTACCGCCGGGTGGAGAAGATGGAGGAGTACAAGAACAGCTTTCTGGACACCCAGGAGGCCCTGCTCCGGGCGGATTCCCGGGCGCTCCTCGTGGTGGTGGACACCAACCGGCCTGAGCAGGTCCAGAGCCGGGAGATGCTGGCCTCCTGCAACAAGGTGGCGGTCATCGACCACCACCGCCGGGCGGCCACCTATATCGAGGGCGCGGCCTTCAACTTCCACGAGCCCTACGCTTCGTCCGCCAGCGAGCTGGTGACGGAGCTCATCAGCTACCTCATGGACCCCGCCGACCTGCTCCGGGGTGAGGCGGAGGCCCTCATGGCGGGCCTGATGCTGGACACCAAGAACTTCACCATGCGCACCGGTGCCCGGACCTTTGAGGCGGCGGCCTTCCTCCGTCAGGCGGGGGGAGACACCGGCGAGGTGAAGAAAATGTTCCAGAACGACATGTCCGAAACCATCGCCAAGTAC
>CAKUKL010000115.1 GCA_934662925.1 uncultured Oscillospiraceae bacterium
GTCTGTATGCGCCTGCATGAGCGAGAGAAAAGAGAAAAGAACAATGAGACAGACAAGGAGGGAAACGCATCATGAAAAAAACGATCACCCTGTTATTGACGCTGTGTCTGCTGCTGGGCCTGCTGCCTACGGAGGCTGCGGCCTTCGCGGGGGACATTTACCGGGCAGGCGATGTAACGCAGGTCAAGATGGCGGACGGCTCTCTGTCCCTGCAAAACGGGTACGTCCATGTGACGCTGCATAAACTGCTTGAGACCTATTCCTATCTTACGGTGGTTCCTACCGCAAAGCCTGACGAGGACAGTATGTGGAACAGCCAGACGCCGTACTGCAATTACACGACCTTTAATCGAGGCGTACCGACTACCGAGGGCATGGTGGTAAGTCTGAAAAAGATGGAATTTGTGACGAGTATGCCCAACGGCGAAAGCACGAAGGCCATCAAGGCGGAGTATGATCTGCTCTCGTCCCACAGTCATGTCGCCGCGCAGATGACGGTCTACTACGAGATCGTGCAGCTCAAGGAGAGCGGGACAGCGGCGAAGGAGGACACCTGGGGCGTGCTGGCGACAGTCGGCGACATTTGCGTTGAAGTAAATGATCAGGTTGCTGCGGGTGATCCAAGGTTTACGTGGGGCTATTACCTCAATGGCTTTACCTCTATGGGGCATCGGGCCATGCTGGAGGCTTCGGGCGGCCCAGCCATCAAACTCAGCCGCACCACGGTGCCGCAGGTGCCGAAGGAGGAGATCCCCCAGATCACCACGGAAAGTTCCACCATCACCGTGCCCGTGGAGAATCTGAATACAAAGACTGTTCCCAAGGGCTATTCCCAGTGGGGCGATGTGGACGGCGTTTACATCACCGAGGCGTATGTGGACAGCTACCCCTGGGCCAATCCTTTTGTGGGTCTGTCGGATTACTATGGGAAGGAGATCACCGGTTCCAACGGCAATCCGATCCGTGTCGATTTGGCGCAGTTTGTCAGTATCCAGCCCAGCGGCAAACCGCAGGATTCCCTTGTGAGCTGTGAGAGTTATATTGGAGCCACTCATAAGTGGCCGGGTGACCCGATGGATAACCCGTCGGAGAATCATTGGGAGGCTTCCGCCCACTTCCTCTGGGGCTTCCGCGACCTGAAGATACTGAAACAGGACATCCCCACCAACCCGGATAAGGTGAATATCTCCATCAGTGCCAAGCGGCTGGCCGTTTTCTCCAGCGGCAGCGGCGTGACGGTGGAACACGTGGCGGATGACGCGGCGCTTTCGGCGCTGAAAAAGCGGTACGGAGACCCCGTCGCCCTCATCAACGGCGATTATGAGAGCAAAAACGGAGAAGCCTTTACCTTCACCGGCGGGGCGGCGCTGCTGTCGCCCTCCGTCACGGCAACGTGGGGCAGCGGCGGCAAGCTCATTATCCACAAGAACGGAACCGTGGAGCAAAGCGGCGTGAGCCTGAGCGCGCCTACTTTCAAGTTCTATCAGCCGACAAGCGGCGCGGATGGCAAGCTGGATATTTCTCTCACGAGGGACGGCTTTACATTTGGCATTGCCCCCGAAAACAACGCCGCCATCGTCTATGTGGACATCCCCTACGCCACGGTGAAGCTGGAAGAGGCGACTGCCGACGCGGCGGGGAACCTTGTGTTCAGCGGTAATATCGGCTTTCAGACCATTTTCGACGGCGCAAAGTTTACGATGGAAAAGCTGGGCTACGGCTTGAAGGGGAACGAATTCAAGGTCAACGGCGTAAAGGCCACGGGCGAATTCAGCACCGAAAAAATGCTGTCGCTGGAGCTTGCCAATGTCGAGGGCGAGGTCAACACCTTCAAGGGTGAGGAGCGCTACGCCTTTGAACTGGAGCTGAACGTCTTTGACCTCTTTGAGACCGAGGCAAAACTGGCGCTGGAGCGGGCCAACGACGGCTCGCTGATCCCTGACGAGCTGTGGTTCTTTGTTAAAAGTGAGCCGGGCATCCTCCTGATCCCGCCGGTGCCTGTGGGCCGGCTCACCGGCGGTGGCGCGGGCTTCAAGGATCTGGCAAAAACGGTAAACGGCAACTATTTCGCCATCCCGCCCATCAAGCTGCGGGGCGCGGTGTCGGGCGCCTATCTGCAGCTCGTCGAAGGCCGGGCCGATGTGGTGCTCGGCCCCAGCGAGATCTCCCTCAAGGCAAGCGACGTGGGCATTATGGGATTTGGCAAGTACGGACAATTTGTTGACAGCTTCGGCTATGCCCTCAAACTTACCGGACAGGAGCGGAAGTATAAAGGCACACCCTACCAGGGCGTCTATCTCGTCGGCTCGGAGGAACTGACGATCAATCTGCCGAGCAAAAACCTCGACGTGTTCGCTTTGGAATCCTCCCTCAAACTGGGCGCTTTCGGCGGTACGGGTATGAAATCCAGCGGGAAGCATCTGTATCTCGGTATCGGCGCCAACGGCACGGTAAACGGCAGAGTACAGATCCCGAAGGGCTTCCCCTTTGCCGGAACAAAATTCGGCAGCGCGGACATCCAACTGATCGTCGGCGGCCAGACGGAAATCCCGATCAGAAACGTCAGCGTCAGCGAGGGTATGAAGCAGGCGCTTAATAACATCGACGCCTACCTCGGCGCGATGGCCCAGACGGAGAATCCCGTGTTCGGCGTGCGCGTGTGGGTGCTCGTTCCGAAGGTCCTCCAAACCAAATTCCGCTACAAGGAGGGCTGGGGCATCGAGGGGACGTTTATCAAAAAACTCCCGGAATGGGACTGGAGCAGCAAGGGCGTTGAGCCGGTGGTGCAGGCCGTCTCTCTGGAGGACGGGGAGGAGTTTGCTGTCATGCTGGCTGCAGATCCGCTTGATGCGGAGCCCTGCGGCGGTGGAAACGTTCAGACGATCACGGTAGACGCCGGTGCGGACGAAACGCCGTATATCCTGCTGGCCTTTGACAGCAGCGTGAGCGAGGAGGATATCAAACAAGACCTGTCTATTACGAAAAAAGATGAGACCGACCGCATCGACATCAACTGGGTGGGTGAGGACGGTCAAACCGATCCCACCGCGGAGATCTATGCAGGCATCGACCTTATCAAGAATAATAAGGATGGGGAGGAATACCGCGTAGCACTCCTGCGGCTGAAGGATGGCGGGACATATGTGGTCAATACGGGTGATCTTAAACCTCGGAAGAACCAAACAGCCACCGTTACACCGTTTGAAAAGCTGGATTTGAGCTTGAATAGCGGTGTGGTGTCCGGCAAAGTCAAATACGTCGAAGAAAATACAAAGTATGTGCTGCGCACCTATTTTGCTGAGAAAGAGGGCGGCGCGGACTACCTGATCGATGAGCAGATCGATGTGAACCCCAACAGCATTTCCGTCGATATTCCCAACAGTGGTACGCACGCGCCCAGCGGCGAGTACTACGTCACTTCGTTCCTGATGACGGAAAAGACCACCACGGTCGCCGATGAGAACGGAGAGAGCGAAAATGTGACCGCTCTTATGGCCATCGACAGCCAGACGCTCGGAACCGTTTCGTACATCAATAGCAACGAGCCTGCCGCTCCGACAAACGTTACGCTGACCTTTGTCGGCAACGAGGTGATGCACGCCGAATGGCAGCCCGTGGACGGCGTCGACGGCTACCGTGTGACGATCTATCAGGAAAAGGACGGCAAGTGGCAGGACACCGGCTTTGGCTATAACCTTGACGAGAACACCACCTCCATCAACATGGCGCTGACCGTGGGCGGAAACGCCGTTAAGGCCAGCGGAGAGAACTCTGCTGTGTCCGTTCCCGCCGAAAATCTGTCCCCCAACGAGACCTACAAAATTGGCGTGAGCGCCTACAAAGAGGAGCCGTACTTCACGGAGAGCGCGGAGACGGGTTCTACGGAAAATCCGGAGACAGGCACCTCAGCAGGTGAGGAGACAAGCGCCGCAGAGGGTTCAGAGGGCAGTACCGCCGGGAGCGGGGGAACCAGCGCTCCAAAGGCGCTTACCGCGAAGTATTACAGCTCGGAGGAAATGTCCGCTGAGAAATACCTGCCGAAATATGAGCCGCTGCATATGACGCTCACCGTGAACGGCACCGAATGTATCAAGGATGATGAAACCCACGTGTACCACGCCTATGTGGGCGGCAAGAACGATGTGTTGACGGTAAGCTGCCCGACTGAGGGCGTTACCTATAAGGTCACGCGGATGGACATGCCCACCGGCGGCGAGATCGCAGCGAACGCCGATGGCACAGGGTATCAAATCCCCAAATTCACCGGCAGTCTGATGCTCAAGATCGACGGCATTGTTGAAAACAACTCTGCCACGGACGTGACCAGCGTGTTTCTGCTGGTGAGCCGCGACGAAACGCCCCCCGTGCTGACCCTCTCCGACCCGATCTTCTTTGCAGATCAGGAAACCGGCGAGTACACCATCACCGGCACGGCGGACGCTGGCAGCGAGATCCTCTATGGGGAAAATGGGCGCACACAGGCTGCGGGCGACGGCAGCTTTGCCATTCACGATAAATTGGACGAAAGAGAAACCAACGCCTCCCTGTATCTCCGGGCGAAGGACAGCGCGGGCAATGAATCCGTACCGCAGCTGGCGCTGATCACCCGGCAGACCCGGTACGCCGTCACCGTGAACGGCAGCAGCTATGACGCGCAGAACTCCGGCGCGGGCAGCTATGCGGCAGGCAGCGTTGTCACCGTCCGCGCGGGCAGCCGCAGCGGTTACACCTTCAACGGCTGGACGTCCAGCGGCAACATTGTCTTTGAGGATGCCGGCGCCGCTGAAACGACCTTTACCATGCCGGACAGCAGCGTGACCGTCACGGCAAACTGGTCGAGGGACGGCGGATCGTCCTCGTCCGGCCGGGATGACTCCGATCCCAGCTATGCTGTCGGAATTCCGGACAAGACGGAAAACGGCAGCGTGAGCGTCAGCCCGAAGAACGCCAGCCAGGGCGACCGCGTGACCGTCACGGTGAAGCCGGACGCGGGCTACGAGCTGGACAGCCTCAAGGTGCTTGATAAAAACGGCAAGGAGCTTGAACTGACTGACAAGGGCGATGGCAGATTCACCTTCATCATGCCCGCCGGAAGGGTGGAGGTCAAGGCTGCATTCACGGAGGAAGTGAAGATCAGCCCCTTCCGGGACGTCCCCACCGATGCGTATTACTACGAAGCCGTGAAGTGGGCCCAGAAGAAGGGCATCACCGGCGGCATCGGCAATGACCTTTTCGGACCGTATCAGCCCTGCACCCGGGCCCAGATCGTTACCTTCCTGTGGCGGGCGGCGGGTTCTCCTGAACCGGAGGGGACTGCGGCCGGAATGACCGATGTGGCCGCCGGCAGCTACTATGAAAAGGCGGTGGCGTGGGCCATTGAGAACGGCATCACCACCGGCACGGCTGACGGTCTGTTCGCCCCAGACGCGACCTGCACCCGGGCTCAGGGCATGACCTTCCTGTTCCGGGCGTCCAAGGCGTCCGCCGACGGTGCGCCTGCCTTCAGCGACGTGGCCGCCGATGCCTACTACGCCGAAGCGGTGAAGTGGGCCACGGACAACGGCATCACCAACGGCACCACCGCCACCACCTTCAGCCCCGGCAGCGGCTGCACGAGAGCACAGATCGTGACATTCCT
>CAKUKL010000116.1 GCA_934662925.1 uncultured Oscillospiraceae bacterium
GCATAGATTAGCACAGGCTAACCGTAATGTCAACCCTTTTTTCAAAAAATTTTTCGCGGGGAGGAAACTTTTTCTTCTCTGCCCCTCAGCGCGTCCTGTGCCGCAGCCAAAATGCCAGCCGGGCCAGCAGCGCCGACGCCGCGCAGACGGCGGCGTAGATCGCCAGCAGAAGGGCGACCACGCCGCTCAGGTCGATGAAGCCCCCGCTTCCGGGGCGGGCAAGCCAGCAGTACGCCGCCAGCGCCACGCACACCAGCGGCAGCAGGAACGGGACGGCCCGCAGGAGCCTGTGCTCCGTTCTGGCGCAGAGGAAGTATTGCAGGGCAAACAGCGCGATCACCGGCAGGGCCGCGATGACCGGCACGCGATAGCTGCTCCAGAAGTCAGCCAGTACGTTCAGCATGGCGCTTCCTCCTCTTTGTAGAGTTATGAGGAAATTATACCATATGTACCGGTTTTACGCAACCGGAACCGCTCAGAACGGCAGCAGACCCAGATGCTCCAGCAGGATCTTCAGGCCGATGAGGATGAGCACCGCGCCGCCGAAGATCTCCGACTTGGACTTGTACCGCGCGCCGAACACGTTGCCGATCTTCACGCCCACGGCGGAGATGACAAAGGTGGTGCAGCCGATGAACAGCACGGCGGCCACGATATTCACCTGAAGGAAGGCGAAGGTGACGCCCACGGCCAGCGCGTCGATGGAGGTGGCGATGGCCAGCATGAGCATGACCTGAAAGGACAGGGACGGGTCGCAGCTCTCCTCATCGCCCTTGAGGCCCTCCCGGATCATGTTCGCGCCGATGATGACCAGCAGGATAAAGGCGATCCAGTGGTCCACCGACGTCACCAGCTCCGCGAAGGCGGAGCCAAGCAGATAGCCGATGGTGGGCATCAGCGCCTGAAACACGCCGAACCACAGACCCACCACCACGGCCTGACGCAGCTTGAGGCTGCGAATGGAAAGGCCTTTACAGATGGCCACGGCAAAGGCGTCCATGGACAGGCCCACGGCCAGAACGAACAGCTCCAGCAATCCCATAATCTCAATTTCCTTTCTGTGTTGACATCTCTTTTTGAAGGTATGCGGCGGCATAAAAAAAGAGACTATACCCGCACCCCTGCGGATAAGTCTCATCATGGAAGGCGCGGCCAGGCGGCTTCGCCGCCAGTGTGTTGACCGGGCCGCGGCATCGCTGCCGCCGATTACTCCCTTATCGGTTGTGCCATTATATATGGGAAGCGGGCGGTTAGTCAACGATAACCGCAGGTGAAACATGGACACCGCCCCGCCGCTGTCAAGGGAAGAATGAACTTTTCTTGAACTTTCCCGCCGGGCGGTTGCGCCCCACCCAAAAACAGGATATGATATTATATTATATTGTAAACAAGATTGCGGACGGTGAAAACAATGAGTTATATTTCTTTTGAACACGTCAAAAAGGAATACAAAATGGGTGAAGTGACCATCACCGCAGTGGACGGCGTGGACTTCGCCATCGAGAAGGGCGAGTTCGCCATTATCGTCGGCCCCTCCGGCGCGGGCAAGACCACGGTGCTCAACATGCTGGGCGGCATGGACGCCTGCTCCGGCGGTGTCATCACGGTGGACGGCGCGCGGGTCAGCGACTACAACGCCAAGCAGCTCACCACCTACCGGCGGCGGGACATCGGCTTCGTATTCCAGTTCTACAATCTGGTGCAGAACCTGACGGCGCTGGAAAACGTGGAGCTGGCCGCCCAGATCTGCGACGATCCGCTGGACGCCCGGGACGTGCTGGAGCACGTGGGTCTGGGCCACCGGCTGAACAACTTCCCCGCCCAGCTCTCCGGCGGCGAGCAGCAGCGGGTGGCCATCGCCCGGGCGCTGGCCAAAAACCCCAAGCTGCTGCTGTGCGACGAGCCCACCGGCGCGCTGGACTATGTCACCGGCAAGGCCATCCTCAAGCTCCTGCAGGACACCTGCCGCCAGCACGGCATGACGGTGGTGGTCATCACCCACAACACCGCCCTCACCCCCATGGCCGACCGGGTCATCCACATCAAAAACGGCAGGGTGGAGAAAATGGAGCTCAACGCCGCTCCCACCCCGGTTGAGGAGATCGAGTGGTAATATGGTACGGGAACATTCTGAGAAAAAACGGAGCGGCAGACGCCGCAACCGCCTGACCACCGACGCCGTCCGGGAAGTCCGGACCACCTTCAGCCGCTTTCTGTCCATTCTGGTTCTGTCGGCGCTGGCGGTGGCCTTCCTGTCCGGCCTGCGCACCGCCGCGCCGGACATGGAGTACACGGCGGACAATTATTATGACCGCACCCACATGATGGACGGCTACGTGCTGTCCACCCTCGGCCTGACGGACGACGATCTGGACGCCCTGGCCGCCGCGCCGGGGGTGTCCGCCGTGGAGGGCGCCCGGACGCTGGACGCCACCGCGTCGGACGCCACGGTGGTGGTCCGGGACCTGCCCCGGCAGCTCAACCTGCTGGAGCTCACCGAGGGCCGCCTGCCCGAGGCGGCGGACGAGTGCGTCAGCGAGTCCCTGCTCATGACGGAGCTGGGCGTGAAGGTGGGCGACACCATCGAGCTGACCCTCCCGGAGGACAGCGCCGGCGACCTTGCCCGGACCACCTACACCATCGTGGGCATGGCGAAAAGCCCGCTGTACGTGGGCACCGACCGGGGCAGCTCCTCGCTGGGCACCGGAAAGGTGGACGGCTTTGTGTATATTCCGGAGGAAAATTTCCAGATGGACTACTACACCGCGGCCTACCTGACCTTCGACGGGCTGGACGCACTGGACAGCTACGGCGACGAGTACGACGAGAAGCTGGACGCCTGTCTGGACAGTCTGGACGCGCTGGCGGACGAGCGCGCCCAGCTGCGGCGGGACACCCTCGTGGGGGACGCTCAGAAGGAACTGGACGACGCTCGGGCCGAGCTGGACGACGCCAAGGCCGACGCAGACCGGGAGCTTGCCGACGCGCGGCAGGAGCTTCAGGACGCCCGGAAGGAGCTGGACGACGGCTGGGCGGACTACGAGGACGGCAAAAAGACCTACGACCGGGAGATCCGGGACGCACAGGTGAAGCTGGCTGACGCCCGCACCCAGCTGGACGAGTCCCGGCAGCAGCTGGAGGACGGCCGGGCGCAGTACGCCGACGGCCTGACGGAGTATCAGTCCGGTCTGGCGGACTATCAGAAAAATAAGGACGAGCTGGACGCCCAGCAAGCCAAGGTGGACGAGGGCTACGCCCAGTACAACGCGGCGTTGGAGCCTTACGTGGGCACACCGTACTACGATGCGGCGGCAGCGCAGGCGGCGGAGCAGAAGGCTCAGCTGGACGCCGCGCAGGCCCAACTGGATGAGGGCTACGCTCAGCTCAGCGCCGCCAAGGAGCAGCTGGACACGGCGAAAGCCACGCTGGACGCCACGGCCAAGCAGCTGGACGACGCGGAGCAGGCCATCACCGACGGTCAGGCGGAGTACGAGCAGGGCTGGGCCGACCTGAACCAGGCGAAAAAGGACGGCCAGCAGGAGCTGGACGACGCTCTCCGGAAGCTCAACGACGGCGAGGATGAGTACGCCGACGGTCTGAAGGAGTACGAGGACGGCAAAGCGGAGGCGGACGAGAAGATCGCCGACGCGGAGCGGAAGCTCAGCGACGCACAGGCCGAGGTGGACGACATCGGCGAGTGCGAGTGGTACGTTCTGGGCCGGGACACCAACACCGGCTTCGCCAGCTACTCTCAGGACGCGGAGCGGGTGAGCAATCTGGCCGACATCTTCCCCGTTATCTTCTTCCTTGTGGCGGGCCTCGCCTGCCTGACCACCATGACCCGCATGGTGGAGGACCAGCGCACCCAGATCGGCGCACTCAAGGCGCTGGGCTTCTCCCGGTTCGCCATCTCGAAAAAATATCTGGGCTACGCCTTCTGGGCCAGCTTCCTCGGCGGCCTCATCGGCCTTGCCGTCGGCTGCACCCTCATCCCGCTGGTCATCGCCAACGCCTTCAACATCATGTACAACATCCCGAAGCTGGAATTCAAGCTCCAGCCCGGGGTGTGCTCCCTCGCGGTGCTGGCGGCGGTGCTGTGCACCACCGGCGCGGCGCTGTGGGCCTGCCTTTCCACCCTGATGGACACCCCCGCCAACCTCATGCGGCCCAAAAGCCCCAAGGCGGGCAAGCGGGTGCTGCTGGAGCGGGTCACCCCCATCTGGTCCCGGCTGTCCTTCACATGGAAGGTGACGGTGCGCAACCTGTTCCGCTATCAGCGGCGGTTCTGGATGACCGTCATCGGCATCGGCGGCTGCACCGCCCTCATCGTCACCGGCTTCGGCCTCCACGACTCCATTTTCGACATTCTGGACAAGCAGTTCGACGAGATCTCCCTTTACGACGCCACCGTGGGCCTTGAGGACAAGATCACCGACGCAGAGCGGGCGGCCATCGACGCCTATCTGGACAGCGAGCCGTCGGTGGAGCGGCACATGACCTGCCACTTCGAGACCATCGAAAGCTCGTCCACCGGCGCAGGCCGGACGTGCTACATCTACACCGTGGCCGACGAGGGGCAGTTCGAGCAGTTCATCCAGCTCCGCCACCGGAAGGACAGCCAGCCGGTGCAGCTCAGCGACGACGGCGTGGTCATCACGGAAAAGCTGTCCGAGCTGCTGGACGTAAAGGTTGGCGATACCATCACGCTGGACGGCGACCGCCGGGTGCAGGTGACGGTGACGGACATCGTGGAAAGCTACGTGTCCCACTATGTCTACATGACGGAGGATTTCTACGAGCAGGTCTTCGGCGAAGCCCCGGAGCACAATGTGGAGCTGGTGGCCTACGGCGACGGCGTGGGGCAGGCCCAGTCCGACGCGGTGTCCGAGACGCTGATGACCATGGACGGCGTAGGCTCCTACTCCTACATCGGCACCATCCGGGACACCTTCACCAACAGCATGAACGCCATCAACTACGCGGTGATCATCATCATCGTGGCCGCGGCGGCACTGGCCTTCGTGGTGCTCTACAACCTGACCAACATCAACATCACCGAGCGCATCCGGGAGCTTGCCACCCTCAAGGTGCTGGGCTTCTACGACGGCGAGGTGACGGCCTACGTCTACCGGGAAAACGTGTTCCTCACCCTGTTCGGCATCGTGCTGGGTCTGTTCATGGGCCGGTGGCTCCACGCGTGGATGGTGCTGACGGTGGAGGTGGATCTGGTCATGTTCGGCCGGACGGCCCCGCCCTACGCCTACGTGACGGCGGCGGTGCTGACGCTGGTGTTCTCCGCGGCGGTGAACATCGCCGCCCACTTCCGCCTGAAAAAGGTGGACATGGTGGAGAGCCTGAAAACCGTTGAATAACAAAACGTGCCGGGGATATTGCTCTTCATATCCCCGGCATTTTTTGCGCGAAAAGCAGCCAAAATTCCACGGCCCGCGGTATATTTTCCGCCCGCGGCGCGAAAACTGTCCATGACCGATCATCTGCATCGCAAAGGGGGCTGCGCCATGGCCGGGCCGCGCCGGAGAC
>CAKUKL010000117.1 GCA_934662925.1 uncultured Oscillospiraceae bacterium
CGGGGCAAGGAGATCTTCAAGCCCCTGAACACCGGCTGGATCGACGAAAACGTGGCCTGTGTGCGGGAGTGGGTGGCGAATATCTTCTTCTATCGCAAGGGCGGTACCACCATCATGATCGACGCAGGCTACAACTACGACCGGCTGGCGGAGAAAATGGGCTGGCTGGGCATCGACCCGGCAGACATCCGGCACATTCTCATCACCCATCAGGACACCGACCACGTGGGCGCGGTGGAGGCGGACAGCCCCGGCCTGTTCAAAAACGCCGAGCTTTACATCGGCGAGACGGAGAACCGCTACCTCACCGGCGAGGTCCGCCGGAAGGTCATCTACCATCTCTACAAGCTGCCGCAGGTGACCATCAACAACGAAAAGGTCCTCCTCCGGGACGGGCAGGTCTTTGACATCGACGGCATCCAGATCGAGTGCTTCCTCGTCCCCGGCCACACGTGGGGCCACATGATATACCTCATCGACGGCAAGTACCTCTTCACCGGCGACACCATCTGGTTCGGCGCCGACGGCGGCTACAGCTTCATCTCCGCGCTGGCGGAGGACAACAGGCTGGCCGTCCGGTCGCTGGCGAAGCTGGAACAAAAGCTCAAGGCCCGCGGGCTTGAGCCGCTGTTCATCACCGGCCACACCGGCTGGACAGACAACTTCGCCTTCGCCTTTGCCCATAAGGACCAGCTGTGCTCCCCCTTCAAAAAGCGCGTCCACGATCCCGCCGCCCCCTACGACGCCTACGACGAGTCCGACGACACCGAAGCGGGCGCAAAGTCTGGCTTCCTGAAAGGAGTGGGACGATGAAGGACAGCGAGCTGCAATTTGACCGCACCTGCCACGTGCTCTATTCCAAGCCCTGCAAAAAGGAGATCCGGGCGAAGATCGCCCTCCACTACCCGCCGGAGCAGCGGGAAGCGGTCTGGGAACGGGTCCAGCGCCAGTACGTGGACTTTCTCTCCGACTGGCGCACCGATCTGGGCGGCAAAAAGAACTTCCACAACGGTGCCGGCGGCACCTACGACTGCATCGCCATCCTGAGCTATTACGTCGCGTGCAAAGACGTCACCTTCTTCCGCGAGATCGAGGAGATGGAGGAAAATCTGGTCCTGCCGTCCTTCCGCAGGCTGAAATTTGTGGACTGCAACAAGCCCTTCTGGCGAAAGCTGATGTATCGGGCGTTCACCTCGGCCAAGTCCGCCTGCGACAAGTGGCACGATTACGAGATGAACGTCTTCCCCTACGAGAAGGACAAGCCCATCTATTACGAATTCACGGCGTGCCCCGCGGCGGAATTTGCCATCAAAAACGGCCTGACCGACATCATGCCCGCCCTGTGCAACGTGGACTTTGAGTCCATGGAGCTCATCCACGCCCGGCTGGTGCGCACCACCACCTGCGCCAACGGCTGCAAGTGCGACTTCACCATCTGCGGCGACCGGGACGAGTACCTGAAGGATCACCCCGAGTACCGGGACGAGGCCGGCTACCGCCGGAACCGCTGAAAAAAACGTACATCTCCTCTACGCGAAAAGTCCGCTGCCCTCCGGCAGCGGACTTCCTGTGCGCGGAAGGCTCAGCCGATCCGGAAAAATTCCCGGATCTTTTCCAGCCCCGCCCCATCCATGGGATAGCATTCCGCCACGCTCCCCGCTTCCAGCCGGATGACGTCGGTGCAGCACTCGCACATCAGCTCTGGGTCGTGGGTGATGACGTAGACGGTCTTTCCGCTCTGCCGCAGCTCCCGGAGCAGCGCGGCGGTCTGGAGCATATGCCGGTAGTCAAGGCCGCTGGTAGGCTCGTCCAGAAAGACGACGGAGCGCCCGGCGGCCATGGCGGACGCGATGGCAAGGCGCTGCTTCTGTCCGCCGGACAGGGACGCCGGATGCCGGTCGGCAAAGACGGTCAGGTCCATCCGGGCCAGAATATCCCGGGCGGCGGCCTCGTCCTCCTCCGCCATGCTGATGAGCACCTCGTCCAGCACGCTCTCGGTGAACAGCTGGTGCCCCACGTCCTGCATGACCATGTAGCACCGGTTGAGCCGGTCCTTCGGGCGCAGCGTCTCCCCGTCCATCGTCACCGTGCCGCAGCGCCGCTCAAGACCGCAGAAGCACCGGGAAAAGGTGGACTTCCCCGCGCCGTTGCGGCCGATGATGCCCACCACGCCGCCGCAGGGGATGTCACAGGAATCGATGTGCAGCGTCTCCGGCGCGTTTTTGTAGGCAAAGCGGAAGCCGTCCAGCCGCGCCGTCCTGCCGGAGCTTTTCTCTCGCCCCGTCACCGTCAGCGCGGCAAGGCTGTTGGCCCGCAGACCCATGGCCCGGCGTTTCTCCTCCGGGATGGCTTCAAACTCCCGCCGGGTGTAGTCGCCGCAAACGCGGCCTTCCTTCATGAAAATGTACCGGTCGGCCACGCCGCTGAGGTAATACAGCCGGTGCTCGGACAGGATCACCGTCTTTCCCAGCGACTTGAGATAGGCCACCACCTCCCGCAGGTCGAGGATGGCGTCCGCGTCCAAGTTGGATGACGGCTCGTCCAGCACGAACACCTGCGGCTCCATCATAAACGCCCCGGCGCAGGCGATCTTCTGCTTTTCGCCGCCGGACAGCTCAAAAATGCTGCGGTCCAGCAGGTTTTCCAGCTTCAGCACCGAGACTGTGCGTTCCAGCCGGGCGAGAATGTCCTCCTTCGGCATGCCGAGATTTTCGCAGCCGAAGGTGATCTCACTGGTGGTGTCCACGTTGAAAAACTGGGAGCGGGGATTCTGGAATACGCTGCCCACCTGCCGCGCCGTGTCGTACAGCGGCTGCGCGGTGACGTCTTTCCCGTCGATCTCCACGCGGCCGGTGAGGTTCCCCTCGAAATAGTGAGGGATGAGGCCGTTGATGAGCCGGGTGAGGGTGGTCTTGCCGCAGCCGCTCTCGCCGCACAGCACCACCACCTGTCCGTCCGGAACGGTGAGGTCAATGTCGAAAACGCCCCCCGCCGTCCCCTCCGCCTGATAGGTAAAGGTCACATTGTCGATCCGGATCATCCCAGCCACCCGCTTCCCAGTGTCAGCGCAAAGCACGCAAGGCACAGGACGATCATAACGACATCCTGCGCATGAAACCCGATCTTGCAGATATCCGTCCGCCGCACCGGTGCGCCGAGGCCCCGGGTCAGGGCGGCGGCGGACAGCTCGTCCCCGATCTTCACGATGGAGATCATCAGCGGGATGAGCCGGTATTCCAGCATCTTCCCCGGGTGCTTCCCGCCGAAGCGGATGCCCCGCATCCGCATGGCGTCGGAAATGGCAGCGTTTTCCTCCCCGATGGTGGGGAAAAACCGGAAAATGACGGACATGGGGATGATGATCTTCTCCGAAACGCGCATCCGCTTCATGGCGGCGATAAAATCGCTCACCGAGGTGGACGCGATGAGGAACGCCCCCATCATGATGCCCGGGGCGAACCGGGTCATGATGGAGCACACCGCCAGCAGCAGAAAGGCGGGCAGACCGGACATGCGGTACAGCGCCGCCCGCTCCAGCGCAAAGCACACGGCGTACAGCACGAGGTACTTCGCCGCTGTTTTCCACCGCCCCTCCGACAGCAGCAGGAGGAACGGCACCGCGCTGAGCACCGGCTTCACCGCGTTCATCACGCCGCCGTTTCCGGTGGACAGCATCAACGTCGTCACAGCAAGGAGCATCAGCTGCTTGGTCCGTGGGTCCAGCAGCAGGCCCCGGCGCTTCGCAGTGTACGTCAGTCCGTCCATCAGGCAATGCCGGCCTTGACGAAGTGCTTCTTCAGCAGGGCCTTACCGATGAGGCCGCCCAGCAGGGCGCACAGAAAGATCCCGGCGATGACCAGCACGATGCTCCACATGGGCATGACGGACATGACCTTGTCGGCGTACTCCTCGCCGAAGCCCGCGGCGAAGTCCGCCCGGGACTGCTCCACCATGAAGTACATGGGGATGTAGGTGCCGATCATCCACAGGCTGAACACGGCGTAGCCCAGAATGGTCTTTTTGCCGCTGGCGTAGCCGCCGGACTTCATGATGAGGTCGCCCAGCAGGCCGAACACCACGCCCATGGGCACGCCCCAGAAGCCCATGCCGGTAAAGCCCATCAGCAGGCCGGAGAGGATGGCCATGATGGTGACCATGCCGAACTTCTTCACCCGGACGGCGAACAGCATGAAGGGGATGCCGGTGATCAGCGTCCACAGCGCGCCGAGGATGGGCAGGAAGATGGGCACAAAGCCGATGGGGATGGCCACGCAGCAGCCCAGCACGAAGTAAAGTACGGTGAACAGACCGATGTTGATCAGGTCCTTCGCCTGCATTTTGTTGTTCATAACAAACACCTCCGAAATTTTCGGTCAACTCAGTTAACCGTGTCTAACTGGCAAATATTTTACCAACCGCCGCCGTCATCATCTACCGCCCATTCGACATTTTGGCTCCAAAACGGTAACGGATTCATTTTCACGCATCGAGGGGGATATCCCATGGATACAGCAGACATCATTCAGAAATGCCGGGCGCTCCCCGGCGTCACCGTGGAGGAAGGGGACTCCTATACCGACCTTCTTCTCTCCAACGCCGGGGGAACGGGCCGGATGCGCTTTCTCCCCCTGTTCCCCGGCGTCACGCTGGCGCTGATCTCCGTGGACGCCCCCACATGGCCCGCGCCCCAGCCGGACGAGTGCACCCCCGACGCCAACGGCCCCCTCATCGTCAACTACTGCACCCGTGGCCGGTGCGAGCTGATCCTCAACGACAACAAGAGCGTGTTCCTCACCTCCGGCCACATCTCGCTGACGGAAAAATTCGCCCGGGGCGAGTACGTCTACCCCGGCGGCACCTATGAGGGCATCGAGCTGTTCATCGACCCGGACACCGCCCAAAACGGCCAGCCCATGCTCCGTGACAGCTTCGGCGTGGACCTTGCCCAGCTCCGGGCAAAATACTGCCCGAACGGCGAGACCTTCATCGCAAAGCTGCCCCTGCCGGACAACCTCTCCAGCCGCCGCCCCGGCTTTTCCGACGCGGGGAACCCCCTCCGCCGGATCAGTATGCAGACCGGCGTCATCGACCTGCTGGCCCTCCTGCTGTACGGGCAGGCGCCGGAGCCGGAACAGCTGGTCTACTACACCAGGCTGCAAGTAGGCATCGCAAAGCAGATCGAGGCCATCATCACAAAAGACCTGTCCCAACAGCACACCGCCCGGGAATTTGCGGAGCGGTTTTCCATCAGTGAGAGCAGCGTCAAAAACTACTTCTCCGGCGTGTTTGGCCAGAGCATTTCCCAGTACGCCACCCGGCAGCGGATGCTGCGGGCGGCGGAGCTGCTGACCTCCACCCGCCTTTCCGTCATCGAGGTGGCCAACCGGGTGGGCTACCTGAACCAGAGCAAATTTTCCACCGCCTTCCGCCGCACTCACGGGGTCTCGCCCCGGGAGTACCGCACCAGCCGGATGCTCCCGGCGGAGCTTCCGTAATGTCAGCAGCCCCGGAGCCTGAAACAGGCTCCGGGGTTGTTTTTG
>CAKUKL010000118.1 GCA_934662925.1 uncultured Oscillospiraceae bacterium
TCCTTGGCCAGCGCCCACGGCATGGTCTCGTCGATATACTTGTTGGCCCGGTCGATGACCTTGAACACCTCGTCCAGCGCCTTGTGGGGGGCGAAGGCGTCCATCTGCGCGGCGTAACGGTCTCGCAGACCGGCGGCCATCTCCCTGAGCTCGGTGTCGCACTCCTCCGGCGCGGCCCAGTCCTTACAGTTCCCCGGCAGCTTGCCGCCGAAGTACTTGCCCACCATGGCGGTGGTGCGGCTCACCAGATTGCCCAGATCGTTGGCAAGGTCGGTGTTGATGGTCTGGATGAGCAGCTCGTTGGAGAAGTTGCCGTCGGAGCCGAAGGGGAAGGTCCGCAGCAGGAAGAACCGCAGGGCGTCCACGCCGAAGCGCTCCGCCAGAATATAGGGGTCCACCACGTTGCCCTTGGACTTGCTCATCTTGCCGCCGTCCAGCAGCAGCCAGCCGTGGCCGAACACCTTCCTGGGCAGGGGCAGTCCCAAACTCATGAGCATGGCGGGCCAGATGATGGAGTGGAACCGGACGATCTCCTTGCCCACGATGTGGGCGTCGGCGGGCCAGAACCTGTCAAAGTCGTCGTACTTGTCGTTGTCGTAGCCCAGCGCGGTGATATAGTTGGACAGCGCGTCCACCCAGACGTACACCACGTGGCCCGGGTCGAAGTCCACGGGGATGCCCCAGGAGAAGGACGTGCGGGACACGCACAGGTCCTCCAGACCGGGCTTGATGAAGTTGTTCACCATCTCGTTGACCCGGGAGCGGGGCTCGAGGAAGTCGGTGTTCTCCAGCAGGTCCTGCACCCGGTCGGCGTACTTGGACAGGCGGAAGAAATAGGCCTCCTCCTCCGCGTCCTGCACCTCGCGGCCGCAGTCGGGGCACTTGCCGTCCACCAGCTGGCTCTCCGTCCAGAAGGACTCGCAGGGCTTGCAGTACTTGCCCTTGTAGACGCCCTTGTAGATGTCGCCGTTGTCGTACATCTTCTTGAAGATCTTCTGGATGGCGGCCACATGGTAGTCGTCGGTGGTGCGGATGAACCGGTCGTTGGAGATGTTCATCAGCTTCCACAGGTCCTTGACCCCCCGGGGGCCCTCCACGATGTTGTCCACGAACTCCTTGGGGGTGACCCCGGCCTCGCGGGCCTTGTCCTCGATCTTCTGGCCGTGCTCGTCGGTGCCGGTGAGGAACATGACATCGCAGCCGCACAGCCGCTTGTACCGGGCGATGGCGTCGGTGGCCACGGTGCAGTAGGTGTGGCCGATGTGCAGCTTGTCAGAGGGGTAGTAGATGGGTGTGGTGATATAAAATTTCTTCTGTTCAGACATGGCTGTCTTCCTCCTGTATCTCCTGAGCGGCGGTGGCGTCCTGCTCCCCGCCGTCCCGTTCATTCTCATCTTTTTTGCCAAACCGGTCCGCGCCGGGCGGGTTCCGCAGGTTGCCGGGCACCAGCCACAGCGCCGCCAGTGCTGCCAGCGTCTGGCTGGCCAGCAGGGCGGCGGCCGCATATCCGGGCAGGCCCGCCAGCGCGACGCCGCTGGTCACCGCCGTCATGCCCGCCAGCCAGAGCATTCGCCGGGGGTGGCCCTTGTCAAAGGCAAGGCCCGCGCAGTCCAGATAGAACAGCAGCCCCAGCGCCGCCGCCAGCAGCAGCGGCACATAGCCCCACCGCTCGGGGTGGGCGGCGTTGGCCCGGTAGCTCTCCAGCATCCACAGACAGCACATCAGCACCGGCAGCAGCAGCGCCGCGTTCTCCCGGCCCCGGCCCCTCATGCGGCAGCCACTCTGGGCGGCGTACAGAAGGGCGATGCAGGCCGGAACGGTGCACACCGCCAGGATCACCTGCAAAAGCCCGTTGTCGCCCTCGCCGGTGTATTTATGGACGGCCATGAGCTGCGCCGCCTCCCGGAACAGGAGCGGGGCCGCGGCCAGCGCCAGCAGAGCGGCGGCCACCATCAGCGTCAGGTACACGCTGTCATTTTCCGCGGCAAAGGCCGTGTCCCACGCCGTCAGGCACTTCTCCGGCTTTTTTGCCGCCGACGTGCCCCGGGCAAGGCACAGCAGCACCGCGCCCGCCAGAATATAAAAGGCGATCATCGCCCAGCTTGCGGGCGCGCCCGGCTGGGCCAGTCCCTCGCTGTCAAAGGCGGTGCCCAGCTGCCAGCGCCGGACCGCAGCTCCCAGCACGGCCAGCGCCGCAGCGGCCCCCGGCCATTTCAATCGTTCCAACATACCGTTTCCGTTCCCCTCGGTGTTAAAATCTGCTTAAAAAAATATTTTATCGTATTTCCGGGAAAAAATCAATCGGCGGGAATTCCGCTTATTTCCCCTTAAACTCCGGTTTGCGCTTTTCCCCATGGAATCTCCGATCCCGCGGGGACCCCGGATCTTATTTGCTGCGGGCGGAGTGAATCCGCCCGGCACAAATTCTCCGCTTCGCTCCGAATTTCACGCCGACACCCGTCGGCGGGCGGCCCACAGGGCCGCCGGAAAAGCGCAGAAAGTTTTTACTTGCCTTTGAATTCCGGCGGGCGCTTTTCCTCGAACGCCTTGACGGCCTCCCGGAAGTCCTCCGTCTCCATAAGGTAGATGGACAGCTTCTTCTCCACCTCGTGGGCCACCTGCACGTTGCCGTCCACGATGGCGTGGGACACGATGGCCTTCACACCCCGGACGGCCAGCGGCGCCACCTGCATCAGCCGGTCCACGATGGCGTCCACATCCTCGAAAATGTGGGCCTTGGGGAACACCTTGTTGACGATACCGAAGAGGTACGCCTCGTGGGCGTCCATCTGCTCGCCCAGCAGGATCATTTCCTTGGCCCGGTTGACGGTGATCTTCCGGGGCAGGCGGATGGCGCCGCCCCAGCCGGGGACAAGGCCCAGCTTGCTCTCCGGCAGGGAGAACCGCGCGTCGTCCGAGGCGTAGAGCATGTCGCAGCACATGGCGATCTCGAAGCCGCCGCCCACGCAGTAGCCGGACACCGCCGCGATGATGGGCTTGTCGTACCCCTCGATGACCTCCCGGATCTCGCAGCCCCGCTGGTACATGGCGGCGCAGTTCTTCTCGTCGGTGAGCTTTTCAAGGCTCTGCACCGCGCCGCCGGAGGAAAAGGCCCGGTCGCCCTCGCCCCGGAGCACCACACACCGGACGCTTTTGTCGTCCCGGGCCTCCCGGAGCTTTTCGATGAGGTCGATCTGCATTTCCTCCGTCAGGGCGTTGAGGGCCTTGGGGTTGTCGATCACGATATACAGCACCTCCGGCCGGTCCTCCCGGCGGCGGGCGACGATCCTTCCTTCGGACATAAACACGCGCTTCCTTTCGTAGAATTTTGCGAAATTCGCTTCTTACAGCAGCTTCAGCGCCGAGAACGGGAACACCACCGCCACGGCCTGCCCGATGACGCACCGGGTGTCCACCACGCCGATGTCGGGGTCACGGCTGTCGGAGGAGTTGTTCCGGTTATCGCCCATGACGAAGATGCAGCCCTCCGGCACGGTGAGGTGGTTGACCACGTCACCAAACACCGGCACCCGCATGTACTCCTTGATATACGGCTCGGTAAGGGCCTCGCCGTCCACGTAGACGGTGCTGGTGTTGTAGTCGATGTCCACCGTCTGGCCCTCGGTGGCGATGACCCGCTTGATGATGGACTGCCCCTCCCGGAAGGACTCCTTGGTGAGCACCACGATGTCCCCCTGCTTCGGGGTATAGGCGATGGACCGCACCGCCACGATGTTGCGGTCGTGAAGGGTATTCTCCATGGACGCGCCGTCCACCATGGTGATGCGCATGACGAAGGTGAACAGGAAGATCACCGCCAGCACGATCCACACCAGCGACTGGAGGGTCTGGTACAGCTCCTGCGCCATGGTGAGGTTTTCTTCCGGCTTTTTCTTCCCGTTTTTCGCCGCCTTTGCGGCGGCCTGCTCCGTCTGGATGTTGTCAGGCTGCTGGGACATGGGTGGTTCTCCCTTCGTCAAAGCTGAGCGGCCAGCCGGTCCGGATCATCGTACACCAGCTGGAACTGCTCGGCGGTCATAGTTTCGTTTTTCAGCAGGAACCGGGCCACCAGCTCCAGCTTGTCCCGGTCCCGGGTAAGGATCTCCCGGCTCCGGTCGAAGGCCGCGTCGATGAGGGCCTTGACCTCGCTGTCGATGAGGGCGGCGGTCTCCTCGGAATAGGGCTTGGCCTGCGCCATGGAGCGGCCGATGAACACCTCGTCGTGGCCGGTACTGAAGGTGACGTTGCCCAGTTTCTCGCTCATGCCGTACTTGGTCACCATATCCCGGGCGATCTCGGTGCAGCGCTGAAGGTCGCTGACCGCGCCGGTGCACACGAAGCCCAGCGCCGTCTCCTCGGCGGCACGGCCCCCCAGCAGGGTGGACAGCGTCTCCACCAGCCGCTGCCGGGTGACGTGGCTCCGGTCCTCCTGAGGCCGGTTGATGGTCATGCCCGCCGCCTGTCCCCGGGGAACGATGGTGATCTGGTGGACGGGGTCCTGAGTGGGCAGGGCGTGGCTCACCACGGCGTGGCCCGCCTCGTGATAGGCGGTGATCCGCCGGTCCTCCTCGATCTGGGCCCGGCTCTTCTTCTCCGGCCCGGCGATGACCTTGATAACCGACTCCTGAATGTCCGCCAGCGTGATGAAGGGCTGGTTCCGGCGGGCGGCCCGCAGCGCCGCCTCGTTCATGAGGTTTTCCAGATCCGCGCCGGTAAAGCCGGTGGTCTCCCGGGCGATCTCCCTGAGGTCAACGTCCTCCGCCAGCGGCTTGTTCCGGGTGTGGACCCGCAGGATCTCCTCCCGGCCCTTCATGTCCGGCCTGCCCACGTACACCTGCCGGTCGAACCGGCCGGGGCGGAGCAGGGCGGGGTCGAGGATATCCTGCCGGTTGGTGGCGGCCAGCACGATGACCCCCTCGTTGGCGGCAAAGCCGTCCATCTCCACCAGCAGTTGGTTGAGGGTCTGCTCCCGCTCGTCGTGTCCGCCGCCGAGGCCCGCGCCACGCTGACGGCCCACGGCGTCGATCTCGTCGATAAAGACGATGGCGGGGCTTTCCTTCTTGGCCTGATCGAACAGGTCCCGGACACGGGACGCGCCCACGCCCACGTAAAGCTCCACGAAGTCGGAGCCGGAGATGGACAGGAACTTCACCCCGGCCTCACCGGCCACGGCCCGGGCCAGCAAAGTCTTGCCGGTGCCCGGAGGGCCCACCAGCAGCACGCCCTTGGGGATGCGGGCGCCCAGATCGATGAACTTCTGGGGCTCCCGGAGGAAATCCACCAACTCCTGCAGCTCGGCCTTCTCCTCGTCGGCCCCGGCCACGTCGGCAAAGGTGACTTTTTTGTCCCCCTCGCCGCCGGAGACGGTGCGGGCCTTGCCGAAGCGGCTCATGCCGCCCTGACCGCCGCTCTGGCCGCCCTGCTGCCGCATGGCCATCATCCACCACAGCAGGACCAC
>CAKUKL010000119.1 GCA_934662925.1 uncultured Oscillospiraceae bacterium
CTGGACGACAACATGGTTCTGGCCGCCGCCAAGGACACCAGCATCCAGCTGTACGTCTCCACCTTCTATCAGGAGGGTGGCTCCCCTGAGTTCGACGAGGGCATCAAGGCCTATATCAACTCCAATGCCGACGCCAAGGCCAGCAACGGCGGCGACGACACCATCTCCGCCGTCACCGCCATGGGCTATGACGCCTACTACATGGCCCTCGAGGCCATCAAAGCCGCCGGCTCCGGCGACGCTGCCGCCATCAAGGCCGCCATGCCCGGCGTGACCTTCTCCGGCGTCTGCGGCGACATCGCCTTTGACGATACCGGCGACGCGGTCCGCGACACCGCTTACATCAAGCACTCCGTCAACGACGGCACCTGGGAGCTGGAGACCGTCCAGAAGGCCGGCTGAGCCTGATCCCGGTCAGATCATGAACCTTTACCATGGCGGGGGCCTTCCGGCTCCCGCCATGGGATTGTATTTTTCCCCGGTTTTGGGCCGCCTCGAAAGGACAGCCTGCGCGGCGCTCTTTTCGAGACGGTCCAGCTGCAAAAAATTGACCCTTCTAAGGAAAGGGAGGATACCTTATATGGAATATGTCGTGTCCATTCTGCTCTCCGGCATCTCGGTGGGCGGCCAGTACGCCCTCATCGCCATCGGCTACACCATGGTGTACGGCATCCTGCGCCTGATCAACTTCGCCCACGGCGACGTGTTCATGGTGGCGGGCCTGATGGGCGTTTACCTGTCCACCTATCTGCCGCTGTACGTGGCCCTGCCGCTGGTGCTGATCCTGACGGTGCTGCTGGGCTTCATCATCGAGCGGGTGGCGTACAAGCCCCTGCGCTCCGCCCCCCGCATGTCCGTCATGATCTCCGCCATCGGCGTGAGCTACCTGCTCCAGAACACCGCCACCTACGTCACCGGCGGCCAGCCCATGACCTATCCGGAGATCCCCGGCCTGTCCGCCACGGTGAACATCGCGGGCACTCCCACCAAGTGGGTGGTCATCCTCACCCCCATTCTGGTGCTGGTCCTCGTGCTGGTGCTCACCCAGCTCATCAACCGCACCAGGATCGGCATGGCCATGCGGGCGGTGGCCAAGGATTTTGAGACCAGCCAGCTCATGGGCATCAAGATCAACTCCGTCATCTCCGCCACCTTCGTCATCGGCTCCGCGCTGGCGGCCATCGGCTCCATGCTGTACTTCACCAACTACCGGGCCATCACGCCTACCATCGGGTCCCTGCCCGGCCTGAAGGCTTTCGTGGCGGCGGTGTTCGGCGGCATCGGCTCCATCCCCGGCGCGGTGATCGGCGCGTTCATCATCGGCATCTGCGAGACGATCATTAAGGGCCTGCCCGCCGCGTGGGACGTGTCCGTCTTCTCCGACGCGTTCACCTTCGCCCTGCTCATCGTCATTCTGGTCTTCAAGCCTACCGGCCTCTTCGGTGAAAAGGCCACCGAGAAGGTTTAAGGAGGTGCCCGAAATGATCAAACAGGGAAAAAACAAAAGCGGCGCCTTTCTTGCCCTCATCGCGGTGGTCGTGGTGCTGGCGCTGGTGATCCTGCTGGAAAACCTCAGCGCCATCGTCCCCAACATCCCCAAAGTGCTCCAGCCCACCAGCCAGCTGTTCACCGTACTGAAAAAGGGTGCGGTCTACTCGCTGGTGGCCGTGTCCATGAACCTGCTCAACGGCTTCACCGGCCTGTTCTCGCTGGGTCAGGCGGGCTTCATGCTGCTGGGCGCGTACACCTACGCCATCCTCACCGTCCCCGTGGCAGATAAGGACACCGTTTACTATCTGTTCGGCGGCTCCGCCGTCAAGTTCTCCCTGCCCGATGCCTTCGGCGCCATCTTCGGCACCACCGGCGTGGGCGGCGCGGTGAGCATGGTCCTCGGCGTGCTGGTGGCCCTCATACTGGCGGGCGTGGTGGCCGCGTTCTTCGCGTGGCTCATCGGCCTGCCCGTCCTGCGGCTCAAGAGCGACTACCTTGCCATCGCCACCCTCGGCTTCGCCGAGATCATCCGCGCCTTCTTCCAGTGGCAGAAGCTGGGCCGGGTCACCAACGGCGCCAACATGCTGAAGAACTTCCCCACCTTCTCCAGCTTCAACGTCACCGACGCCGGCGGCAAGGTCATCCTGCGGCTGTCCTGCTTCGTGCCCTTCTTTGTGGCCATCGTGTGCATCGCCATCATCGTGATGCTCATCAACTCCTCCTACGGCCGGGCCTTCAAGGCCATTCGGGAGGACGAGATCGCCGCAGAGGCCATGGGCATCAACCTTGCGAAGCACAAGATGCTGTCCTTCTGCATTTCCTCCTTCTTCGCCGGTGTGGGCGGCGCGCTGTTCGCCATGTACGCCGCCAACGCGCAGGCCAAGGTGTTCACCTCCACCATGACCTACGAGATCCTGCTGATCGTGGTCATCGGCGGCATCGGCTCCATCTCCGGCTCCTGCATCGCCACGTTTCTGTACGTGGCCTGCTCCGAGTGGTGGCTCCGCTTCCTCGACACCAAGATGTATATCGGCAATACCCAGGTCCCCCTCCTGCGGGACGGCTTCCGCATGGTGGTGTTCTCCATCATCATCATGATCGTGGTGCTGTTCTTCCGCCGGGGCATCATGGGCGATAAGGAGCTGAGCGACCTGTTCCGGCGGCGGGCCGGAAAGAAAAAAGCGGAAAAGGAGGCGGCGAAATGAGCCGGAACGTGCTGAAGATCGAAAACGTCACCATGCAGTTCGGCGGCGTCATCGCCGTCAACGACCTGTCCCTTGAGGTCAACGAGGGCGAGATCGTGGCCCTCATCGGCCCCAACGGCGCGGGCAAGACCACCGCGTTCAACTGCGTCACCGGCGTGTACGAGCCCACCAACGGCCGGGTGTCCTTCATGGGGGAGACCATGCTGGAAAACCACCCGCAGGGCAAGATGAAGAAGGAATACGCCGGAGAGCACAACGGTATGTTCACCCAAGTCATTAGCCCCACGCCGGACAAGATCACCCAGCTGGGCATCGCCCGCACCTTCCAGAACATCCGTCTGTTCTCCGCCCTCACCGTGTTTGAAAACGTCCTCATCGCCAAGCACATGCGGGCCAAGCAGAACGTCTTTTCCGCCACCTTCCGCCTGAACCGGAAGGAGGAGGCCCGGATGCGGGCCGAGGCCATGGCCCTGCTGGAAGAGCAGGGGCTGGACCACCTGAAGGACGAGGTGGCGGGCTCCCTGCCCTACGGCCTCCAGCGCCGCCTTGAGATCGCCCGGGCGCTGGCCACCGAGCCGAAGCTCCTTCTGCTGGACGAGCCCGCCGCCGGCATGAACCCGCAGGAGACTCAGGAGCTCACCGACTTCATCCGGGACATCCGGGAAAAATATCACCTGACCGTCTTCATGATCGAGCACCACATGGACCTGGTCATGCAGATCTCCGACCGCATTTACGTGCTGGACTTCGGCAAGCTCATCGCGCAGGGCACGCCGACGGAGGTCCAGAGCAATCAGCGCGTCATCGACGCGTATCTGGGGGTGGCAGACGATGCTGAGAATTGATGAGCTGAAAGTCCGCTACGGCGGCATCGAGGCTGTCAAGGGCATCTCCTTCGAGGTGCCCGAGGGCAAGATCGTCACCCTCATCGGCGCCAACGGCGCGGGCAAGTCCACCACCCTGCGCACCATCGCCGGGCTGATCCGCCCCGCCGAGGGTCGGGTGCGGCTTCAGGCGGAGGACCTCACCGGCCTGTCCCCGGACAAGATCGTGTCCAAGGGCGTGACGCTGGTGCCCGAGGGGCGGCACGTGTTCCCCGACCTCACCGTGCTGGAAAACCTCAAGATCGGCGCGTACCTCCGCAATGATAAGGAGAACATGGAGCACGACCTCAACTGGGTGTACGAGCTGTTCCCCCGGCTGAAGGAGCGCTCGTGGCAGGCGGCGGGCACCCTGTCCGGCGGCGAGCAGCAGATGCTGGCTGTGGGCCGCGCCCTTATGAGCCGCCCCAAGCTCATCATGATGGACGAGCCGTCGCTGGGCCTTGCCCCCATCGTGGTCCGGGGCATCTTCGACATCATCAAGGAGATCAACCGCATGGGCGTCACCGTTCTGCTGGTGGAGCAGAACGCCAACATGGCCCTCCAGATCGCCGACATCGGCTACGTGCTGGAGACCGGGCGCATCACCCTGTCCGGCCCGGGCCGTGAGCTTATGACCAACGAACAGGTGAAGAAGGCATACCTAGGCTAAAGCTCGTCGAAAAAGGCAAAGCCTTTTCCGACGAAAGAGATCGCACCCCGCGGCAGCGCACGCAATGGCCGCCGATGGTGTCCATTGCGCACGTTTGCGGGGCGAGAAGTGTTTTCTGCCACGCACATGTCGCGGCAGAAAACGGATCATATTTTTTTCGCCGCTGCGGCGGCGAAACTCTACGAGGTTTTTTAACACATTCTGAGGCGCCGCCCGCGGGGCGGCGCCCTTTTCTTTCCTCTTGCGCCGGAAATCTGGCTGAGATATACTGAAAATGACCGATGTAAACCTGCGGTTGACAAAAAATACCCGCCGGTTGGTGGTGAAGCGGCGGCTTTTCGTGCTATGTTTGGGGCAGAAGGAGGGCGAAGCCTTATGACCGTTGGACAGCGCATTGCGCAGAAACGAAAGGAACTGGGCCTGTCTCAGGAGGCACTGGGAGAGCAGCTGGGCGTCTCCCGGCAGGCCATTTATAAGTGGGAATCGGACGCCACCCTGCCCGAGATCGAGAAGCTGGTGGCCATGAGCCGGATCTTCTCCGTGTCCGTGGGCTGGCTGCTGGGGGTGGAGGACGACGCCCCGGCGGATCCGGAGGAAAAGACCTCCGGCGAGCTGACGGAGGAGCAGCTCCGGATGGTGGAGGAGATCGTGGACCGGTATCTAAAAGCCCAACCCGCTCCGGCATCCCCCAAGCGCCGCCGCTGGGTGATGGTCGCGGGGGTCGCCGCCGCCGCGGCGCTGGCGGTGGGACTCATCAAAGTCTCCTCCCGGCTGGGGCAGGTGACGTCGGACTACAACAGCCTGCAAAACTCCATCCAGCAGATCAATATTTCTGTCAACAACCAGATCAGCTCCATCACCGATCAGGTGGAGAGCATCCTCAAGAGCCAGAACGACCTCACCGCCGACTACGGCACGGAGCTTTCGTCCTGCGACCTGCGGGCCGGCACCGTGACCTTCCGGGTGTGGGCGCTGCCCAAGACGTATACAGACGGCATGACGGCGGATTTTGTGGCCCAGAGCGGGACAAGCGCCGTCACCCAGCCGGGGACGGAGGACACCGGGCACCGGTTCGAGGCCGCCGTCACCTGCCCGCTCAATGATGACATCACCCTGTCCGTGGTGTTTTCCGACGGCGGGCGGCAGAACACCCAGCTGCTGCAAAGCTACGATTATCTGCTGAGCGGAAGCTATCCCGAGGTAAGGG
>CAKUKL010000120.1 GCA_934662925.1 uncultured Oscillospiraceae bacterium
GGGCGTGACCTACCGGGACAAGGACGGCGCGGAGCACACCGCCGCCTGCGACGACGTGGTGGCCTGCGGCGGCATGGCTCCGCTGGAGGCGGAGGCGCTGGCCTTCTTTGGCTGCGCCCCGGTGTTCAAATTCATCGGCGACTGCACCGCCCCCGGCGGCAATCTTCAGCGCGGCAACCGGCAGGCCTATTCTGCCGTCAATACTCTGTAAAAAATGCGAGGTGAATCATATTGAAAAAACTCATCGACATCGCCGAGATCGGCAAAGAGCTGGACGTGCCGGTGGTAGCCGCCTACGGCCCCAACCGGGAAGGTCCCTTCTACAATCAGGTGTGGAGCAAGCAGTACGCCCTGCGTCTGCTGGAGCGCATCCAGCCTGACGCCGGCGGCGACGCCTACGTGCTCACCGGCCACGTGGACCCCTGGGTCAGCGCGGCTGTGATCCACAAGCTCCACGCCCCCGAGGTCTACTTCAAGGTGCCCGCGGGGGAGACGCTGCTGGTCCCCATGGCCCGGGGCGCCTGCAAGTACGACGGGATCATCACCGCCGAGTGCGTCGGGGACGACGTGTTCGTCACCGCCGACTTCGACAAGCTGGAGGGCATCGTGGGCGGCCCGGCTAACGTGAATCTGGAGCAGCTGGCCGTGCCGGAGATCCCGGCGGGCAAGAACGTCTTCTTCCACGGCATCGGCAAGTTCCCCTTCCAGATGCGGACCATCGCGACCATCATAGACGGCTGCGCCAGCCTGTCCTGCGCCTCCGGCTCCGCGGAGGTATACAGCTGCGCCGTCCCCGGCGGCAGCATGGCCGAGGTGGGCGACACCCGGGCGCGGACCTGAATCCGCGCGCTCTGCGGCCCGGGCCGCAGAACGACACCAGAAATTCTGTCACATTTCATAAAGGATACATACAAGGGAAAGGAACGATCACGAAAATGAAAGCAAAGAAACTGCTGTCCATTCTTCTGGCCGCCAGTCTGACTCTGTCCATGCTGGCCGCCTGTTCAGGCAATCCCTCCTCTGAATCCAGCAACCCCGGCAATTCCTCCGCCACTGAGACCGACAACAACGGCAGCGGCACCGAGACCAAGTATGTGGACGAGCTGAACGTGGGCACCTACAACAGCAACCTGTTCACCGCCTGCTTCGACCCCACCAGCGTCTACGCCGGCTCCGTTATGGGCAACGGCGCACTGTACATGATCTACGACGTGCTGTTCTACCTCGACCCCACTACCAAGACCGGCAACTCCCGCATTCTGGAGAGCTGGGACTGGGACGACACCTACACCCAGCTGTCCATCAAGCTGCGTGACAACATCTTCTTCAGCAACGGCACCCAGCTCAAGTGCTCCGACATCCTGTACAGCATCGACCAGATGACCGGCCAGATCGCCCGGGCCGCTACCTTCAAGAACTACGATCTGGACGCCTCCCGCGCCACCATCTCTGACGACGGCCTGTCCATGACGCTGGTGCTCCGCAGCACGGCGGCCAACTTCTACGACAACGCCACCTTCGCCATCCTGTGCGAGGACTACATCGAGAACGAAATGGGCGGCGGCGAAAACATCGACTGGTTCGACCCCGATCAGGTGGTCGGTTCCGGCTCCTACAAGCCCACCGAATTCGTCCCCGGCAGCAACATCACGCTGGAAAAGCGCGAGGATTACTGGGGCCTTGCCTACGGCTATGACGATCCCTATCTGGTCGTGAACGCCACCAACTACACCGACCAGTCCACCATGGCCATCGAGCTGGAGACCGGCACGCTGGACGTGGCCATCGACCTCGCCATCAACGACTTTGACCGTCTGGACGCCATCACCGACGACAACATCACCACCGTGGCCGCCAACGGCAACTCCAACTGGAACCTCACCCTCGCCACCAACGCCAACGAGGCCCTGAAGGACCCGCTGGTCCGTCAGGCCATCTGCGAGGCCATTGACACCAAGGCCCTGACCGACGCCGTGGCCGGTTCCTACGGCTCCGTGGCCGACTCCATCCTTGCCTCCGGCGAGATCGGCTACGTGGGCGGCCACGCCTATGAGTACAACCCCGACCACGCCCGCGAGCTGCTGGCTCAGGCCGGTTACTCTGACGGCGACATCAAGCTCCACATGCTCATCATGAACTCCGAGCCCTGCCCCTCCATCTGCGTCGTCGTTCAGCAGTACCTCAAGGAAATCGGCATTGAGTTGACCTACGAGTCCATGGACATGGCCACCTATAACTCCGCCGTCGGCACCGAGGGCGCCACCGACATGATGCTGGCCGCCATGGCCGGCATGAACACCTCCGGCGACCCCGCCATCGAGATGAACTGGTTCCTGTCCACCAGCAACTACGCCGGTATGCGCAAGAGCTACGACGACCTCATTCAGGCGGGCCTGTCCACCATGGACGTGACCACCCGGGCCGACGCCTACGGTCAGATCCAGGATCTGTTCTATGAGAACTACGAGGCCGTCCCCCTGTACACGCTGTATAAGGGCTATGCCTACAACAACGAGATCTTCAGCCGCCTGACCATCGCCAGCACCCTCATCACCTGGCTGTTCGACTGCGAGCTGGCCTGATCCGCCGCACACCTCAAAGTACCATCCGCTGTCCCGGGGAGCCTGTTCCTTGCGGAGCAGGCTCCCCGGGCGGCATATTCCCGCCGGTCACGCGGCCGGCCGGCACACTCTGGAAAGGAGGAGAGACAGGGATGATCAAGTACATTTTCAAGCGCATCCTCTGGATGATCCCGATCCTCTTCGGCGTCATCGTCATCGTGTTCTCCATATGTCACTTCATGCCCGGCGACCCGGTCCTGCTCATGCTGGATTCGGACTATACCGAGGAAGAGTATCAGCTCACGGCGGAAAAGTACGGTCTGGACAAACCGTTTCTCCAGCAGCTGTTCAACTATATCAAGGACTTCGTGCTCCACGGCAGTCTCGGCAATTCCTACTCCACCGGCCGGGCGGTGACCAAGGAGCTGTCCGGCCGCATCTGGATCAGCGTCCGGCTGGGTTTGATGTCGATTTTTCTGACCACCATTATCGCCATACCGATCGGCATCATCTCCGCCATCCATCAGAATTCCATTCTGGACTACGGCGTGTCCTTCATCGCCATTTTTCTCGCGTCCATGCCCGGCTTCTGGGTGGCGCTGATGCTCATCATCGTGTTCTGCCTGCAATTGAAGTGGTTCCCGGCGGCGGGACTCAACTCGTGGAAGTCCTACGTGCTCCCCGTGCTGTGCAACGCCCTCGGCCCGCTGGCCATCACCCTGCGCATGACCCGTTCTTCCATGCTTGAGGTCATCCGGCAGGACTACATCCGCACCGCCCGGGCCAAGGGCCTGAGCGAGCAGGTCATCACCGTGCGCCACGCCTTCAAAAACGCGCTGATCCCCGTCATCACCGTCATCGGCGCCCAGTGCAGCATGGTCATCGGCGGCTCCGTCGTCATTGAGAGCGTCTTTTCCATTCAGGGCATGGGCACCCGGCTCGTCACCGCCATCGGCTCCCGGGATTATCAGGTCATCCTCGGCATCACCATCGTCATCAGTATTTTCAGCATGGTGATGCAGCTGTTGGTGGACCTGCTGTACGCCGCCTTCGACCCCCGGATCAAGGCGGAGTTCTCCAAGGGCAGCAGGAGCAAAAACAGGAAACAGGCAGATCGGCCGGAAGCGGAGGTCAAGTGACATGGCAGGGACTCATTTCGCACGAAAACAGAATACCGCCGTCGAGGGCGAGCGCCTTGGGCGGCGCAGTCAGGTCCGCGAGGTGTGGAACCGGTTCAAAAAGCGCAAGATCTCCGTCATCGGGCTGGGGATCATCGCGTTTCTGGTGCTGGTGACCATCTTCGCCAACGTGCTGGCCCCCTATGATTTCTCCTATCAGGATCTGGCCAGCCGCCTTCAGCTGCCCTCCATGGCCCACCCCTTCGGCACGGACGCCTTCGGCCGGGACATCCTCACCCGTATCCTCTACGGCGGGCGGACGTCGCTGCTGGTGTCGCTGCTGGGCTGCCTCATCGCCCTGGGCGGCGGCGCCATCGTCGGCTCCGTGGCCGGGTTTTACAGCGGCAAGGTGGACATCCTCCTCATGCGCCTGATGGACGTCATCAGCGCGGTGCCCGGCGTCCTGCTGGCGGTGGTGATCTCCAGCGCGCTGGGGACCGGCGTGTGGCAGACGGCCATGGCCGTGTCCATCTCGGGCATCCCGTCCAGCGCCCGGATGCTCCGGGCCACGGTGCTTTCAATCCGGGGACAGGAGTACGTGGAGGCCGCCCGGGCCTACGGCTCCAAGGACTGGCGCATCATCACGAAGCACATCATCCCCAACTGCATCGCTCCCCTCATCGTGGACACCACCCTCCGTCTGGGCGGCAACATCATGATGATCTCCGGCCTGAGCTTTATCGGGCTGGGCGTGCAGGAGCCTTACGCCGAGTGGGGCGCCATGCTCAACTCCGGCCGGCCGTACATCCGGGATTTCTGGCCGCTGATCACCTTCCCCGGCATCGTGATCCTGCTGGCCATGCTTGGCTTCAATCTGGCGGGCGACGGGCTGCGGGACGCCCTCGACCCGAAACTGAAGCAGTGAGGATCTTGATATGGACAACAAACTTCTTGAAATCAAACATCTGACCATCGAATTCGACACGTCGGAGGGCGTGGTCCACGCCGTCAACGACGTGAGCTTCGACATCGGCGCGGGCGAGACGCTGGGCCTCGTGGGTGAGACCGGCGCGGGCAAGACCACCACCGCGCTGGGTATCCTCCGGCTCATCTCCACCCCGCCGGGAAAATACTGCAGCGGCGAGATCATCTACAACGGACAGAATATCCTCGGCATGAGCGACGCGGAGATCCGCAGCATCCGCGGCCGGGAGATCTCCATGATCTTTCAGGATCCCATGACCGCCCTGAACCCCATCATGACGGTGGCCGACCAGATCGCCGAGGTCATCCACCTCCACGAGGACTGCGGCAAAAAGGCGGCGCTGGAAAAGGCGGGCGCCCTGCTGGCCAAGGTGGGCATCCCGGCCTCCCGGGGCTCGGAATACCCCCACCAGTTCTCCGGCGGCATGAAGCAGCGGGTGGTCATCGCCATGGCGCTGGCCTGCTCCCCCAAGCTGCTGCTGGCGGACGAGCCCACCACCGCGCTGGACGTGACCATTCAGGCCCAGATCCTCGAGATGATCCGGGCGCTGAAGGACGAGTACGGAACGTCCATGCTGCTCATCACCCACGATCTGGGCATCGTGGCCGAGACCTGCGACCGGGTGGCCATCATGTACGCCGGTGAGATCGTGGAATACGGCTCTCTGGAGGACATCTTCCACAACATCCTCCACCCATACACCCGGGGCCTGTTCAAC
>CAKUKL010000121.1 GCA_934662925.1 uncultured Oscillospiraceae bacterium
AGCGGAGCCACCTACAGCTCCAAGGGCATTATGAACGCCGTCAACGCCGCCCTGAAAAAGGCGCTGAACTGACCGCGATTTCTCCGAAAGGACCCGAAACCATGAAATTTTCCCGCCTGACCGCCTTATTTCTAGCCCTGTTCCTGCTAACCGGCTGCGCCGGGCAGGAGAGCGCCCCCGCATCCGACCCGGGGGCGGACAAGTCCACCCGCACCGTGCTGGCCATGGACACCATCATGGACCTGACGGTGTACGGCCCGGAGGGGCAGACGGCGCTGGACAGCGGGGAGGAGGCCATCCTGTCGCTGGAAAAGCTCCTGTCCGTCACCGACGGGGAAAGCGAGATCTATGCCGCCAACCACAGCGGCGGGGAGAGCGTCGCCGTGTCCGATGATACCGCGGAACTGCTCCGGACTGCCCTCGACCTGTGCGGCAGCACGGGCGGGGCGCTGGACGTGACCATCTATCCGGTGGTGTCCGCCTGGGGCTTCACCAACGGGAACTACCGGGTGCCCGGGGAGGACGAGCTGGCTGACCTGCTGGCCCGGGTGGACTATACGAGGATCGGGCTGGACGGCGATACTCTCACCGTCCCCGACGGCATGGAGCTGGATCTGGGCGCGGTGGCCAAGGGGTATGCCGGCGACCGGGTCATGGAGCGCTTCCGGGCGGCGGGGGTGACCTCCGCCATCATCAGTCTGGGCGGCAACGTGCAGGCCCTCGGCACGAAGCCCGACGGCTCCCTCTGGCAGGTGGCCGTGCAGGACCCGGAGGGCAGCGGCTACGCCGCCGTGCTGTCCGTGGCGGACAAGGCGGTCATCACCTCCGGCGGGTACGAGCGGTATTTTGAAGAGGACGGCAAAATTTACTGGCACATCATCGACCCGGCCACCGGCCATCCGGCGGAAAACGGCCTTGAGTCCGTCACCATCGTGGCGGACAGCGGCGTGCTGGCCGACGGCCTGTCCACCGCCCTGTTCGTCATGGGGGCGGATAAGGCGGCGGAATACTGGCGGGCCAACGGCGGCTTTGACTTTATCCTCATCGACGACGGCACCGTCACCATCACCGAGGGGCTGGAGGACTGCTTCTCCCTCTACGGCGACTGGGAGGACCATGAATTGCAGGTGATCCGCCGGTGAAAAGCACAAAATTCTGGGTGATCCTCATCGCCCTGCTGCTGGCGGCGTCCGCCGCCGGGGCTTTCGCCCTCAGCCGGAAAACGACGGAGGGGACGGTGGCCCGGGTGTATCAGGACGGGAAGCTGATCCGCACCGTCGATCTCGCCGCGCTGACGGGGACGGAGGAATTTACCGTCACTGGCCCGGCGGGGAGCAACACCGTCACGGCGGAGCGGGGGCGGATCCGCGTGTCTCACGCCGACTGCCCGGATCAGGTGTGCGTCCGTCAGGGGTGGATCTCCACCGGGACGGTGCCCATTGTCTGCCTGCCCAACGGTCTGGTCATCCAGCTGGAGGGGCCGGGGGCAGAAACTGACTTTGACGGGGTGACGGGATGAAAAACGCAGGCGTCCGGAAGCTGACGTACATGGCGGTGCTCACCGCCGTGGCGCTGACCATTTTCGTGCTGGAGGCACAGCTGCCACCGCTGGCCCCCGTCCCCGGCATTAAGCTGGGCCTTGCCAACATCATCACGGTGTACGCCGTGTTCGCCCTCGGCCCCGGCCCGGCGGCCATGATCCTGCTGGCCCGGGTGCTGCTGGGCAGCCTGTTCTCCGGCGGCATGACCATTTTTTACAGCCTGTCCGGCGGCCTGTGCTGCTACGTGGTGTCCGTCCTCATCTCCCGGGTCCTGACGGAAAAGCAGATGTGGGTGTGCTCCGTGCTGGGGGCGGTGGCCCACAACATCGGCCAGATCGGGGCGGCGGTGCTCATCACCCGCACCCCCGCCATCGCGGCCTACCTGCCCATCCTCATGGTGTCCGGCATCCTCACCGGCCTGTTCACCGGCCTGTGCGCGCAGTTCCTGCTGGCCCGGCTGAAAAAACTGAAGGAATGAAGAAACGGCAGACCATCGGTCTGCCGTTTCCTTTTACCTCGCCCGCCCCGTTGGCCGGGCCAGCGTGGGGGACGTCCGCCGCAGGTCGGCGATGACCGTCATTTCGTACAGGCGGCTGAGCATATCCCACGTCCGGGCGTCCATGATCCCGGTGACGGGCAGGCCCGCCGCCCGCTGGAGCCAATCCACGTTCGCGGCGGATTCCGCCCCGTGGTAGCCGTTCACCGTGTGGGGGGTGACGCCGTTGAAGTGCCGGGCCAGCAGCTGGAACATGGTCTGGGGCACCACCATGTACTCCCGGGTGTCGCCGGGGGCGGCCCGGCGGCCCTCAGCCGGGAAGGCCCGGACGGACCGTGGAGCGGCGGCCTCCCGCTCCGCTTCCAGCCAGAGCCGCTGGATGGCGTTCCACGTAACCGCGTCCGCCGTGCCGGTGACCGGCAGGGAGAAGGCCCGCTGGAACCGGCGCACCGCGTCGCCGGTCTCCGGCCCGAACACGCCGTCCACCGCCAGTGGCGGAAGAAAGGCGTACTGTTCCGACAGCCGCCGCAGCATATACTGGAGATTGCGCACCGGCTGGCCCCGCATCTCCTGCTCCAGAAATTCCTGATTCGTCATGGTCATCCCTCCCGTTGATCTGATTGCCCGGCCTGTAAGTCATAGCCCGGATTCTGGCCCAGCCGGGCCGCCGCCGTGTCCCCGCCGCCGTTCTGGTTGAGCACCCGGCGCAGCTGCCGGTCGGCGGCGGCATACCGGGCGTACAGGGAATTCCACGTGACCTGCCCGGCCACGCCGTCGACGGAAAGTCCCGCCGCGTGCTGGTAATTGCGGACGGCCTGCGTGGTGGCGGGGCCGTAGGAGCCGTCCACGGTGACGGAGCTGAGACCGTCGTCAAACTCGGCCACGAAGTCCAGCATGTATTGCAGCACCCGGACCTCCGGCCCGGAGTCCCCCTCCCGGAGAACGCCGGGGAACTGGAACTGGATGCCGTAGAACTGCTGGCCCTGACTTTCCAGCTCCGCCAGCTGGGTGACACCCACGTAGAGGGACACGATCTTGTACCATGTGGAGCGGCCCACCACGCCGTCCGGCGTCAGGTTGAAGATCCGCTGGAAGGCCTTCACCGCGTCCTCTGTCTGCTGGTTGAAGGCCCCGGACACCGCGCCGATCTTGGGGATGGCGGGGTAGTTCTGGGAGATGCGGTTCAGCGACGACTGCACCACCGACACCGCCGGCCCGGCGGAGCCCAGCCGCAGCGGTTCTGTGGGGGCCGAGGGGGAGAGGTCCTGAATGGGGGCGTTGGTGACCAGCTCAATGTCGTTTCCGTAGTACCGGCGGAGGATGGACATGGAGTCCAGCCCCTCCTGCGCCAGCCGCTGGCTCCCCCACTGGGACAGCCCGTCGCAGGTGGTCGTGGTGCCGTTGCAGAATTTGGCGCTCAACGGCTCCACGTGGCCCTGCCGCCGGATGTAGTCGTCGAACAGTTCATCCACCACCTGGCTGATACTCTCGAAAATGCTGCGGCCCTTGATGAATTTCTGGTCATAGGCGGTGGTGGAGGTGATCTGGAAGTCGTACCCCCGGCTGGGGTAGTATTCGGTGTACACCCGGTTGAGGGCGAAGGACACGATGGCCAGCACGTTGGCCCGGATGGCCGCCGGCTCCCACGTGGGGTAGATCTCGCTGGAGGCCACGTTTTTTACATAGTCGGGGAAGCTCACCGTCACGTTTTCCGCCCACTGGCCGGGCGGCCCCATGTGTACGGTGATGGTCCTGGGGATGTAGGGAATTACGGTAAGGGGCATGGCGTCACCTCACAGATCCTGGGCCGGAGTGTCCTGCACCGTGGGGCTTTGCAGGCTGTCCTGCCCATATTCCAGCGGGATGAGCTCCATGTTCTGCACCGTCTCCACGCCGGGGAAGATCTGTACGTTCTCCACTTCCAGCATGTAATAGCCCGGATATTCCGCCCAGACGGTGCACAGGGCGTAGGGCACGTCCCCGGTGTTGGAGGTCAGCCCGGCGGCAGCCGCCGGGGTGGGGATCTCCACCGGCTGGATGAGGCCGCTGCGGTCGGCGGCCTGTATGCTCAGCAGGTCGTACCGGCCGAAGCGGCCCTTTTGCAGCACCGCCACCGACGCCCCCTCCAGCGGCAGCTCCGCCTGAGAGGTGTAGACCCGCACCGCCAGCGTTCCGTTGTTTTTCGTCATACACATTACACTCCTCCGGCGGCCCGCTTCGCCGCCTGTGCCATTCTATGCGGCGGAAACAGAAGGGGTACGGAAAAGGAAAGGCGCGGCCAATAGGCCGCGCCTTTTGTCATGTATACGCCGCGATGAGCCGCTCCGCCGCCCGGGGAAGCTCCTTCTCCGTCAGCCCTGCGTACCCCAGCACCAGTGTGGACGGCAGGGGCGGGACCTTGTGGCAGTACTGGCTCAGGGGGTGGACTCGGACGCCCCGGGCGGCGGCCAGCTCCACCAGCTCGCCCTCCTCCCGGCCGGGGAGGGTGAGAAGAAAGTGCAGCCCCGCCTGCGCGCCGGACAGCTCCGCCCCGGGGATGGCGGACAGAGCCTGGGTGAGCAGAACGTTCTTCTTCCGGTATAGGTTGCCCGCCCGGCGCAGGTGCCGGGCGTACAGCCCCTGCACCAGAAAGCGGCGGAGGGCCTCCTGCTCGAACCGGGAGACGGTGGAGGCCGCCAGCGGGAAGTCCCGGCGGTAGCGTTCCAGCAGGGCGGGGGGCAGGATGAGGTAGGCCACCCGGATGGCCGGGGCGATGGACCGGGAAAAGGTGCCCAGGTAGATGACCCGGCCCTGACGGTCCAGCCCCTGCATGGCGGGGATGGGCCGGGAGGCATAGCGGAACTCGCTGTCGTAGTCGTCCTCGATGAGGTAGCGGTCCTCCGCCGCCCCCGCCCACTGGAGGAGCTGGCTGCGCCGTCCGGCGGGCATGGTCACCCCCAGCGGGAACTGGTGGGACGGGGTGACGTAGGCAAGGCGGGCGCCGGAGCGCTCCAGCGCATTGGGGTCCATCCCCTCGCCGTCCACCGGGACGGACACCGCCCGCCGCTCGTGGTGGCGGACGGAGGCGTAGGCGGCGGGGTAGCCGGGGTCCTCCAGCGCCACCTCCCGGTGCTCCGGCAGGAGCTGGAGCACCGTGGACAGCAGATAGTCCGCCCCCGCCCCCACGATGATCTGATCCGGCGTACACCGGACGCCCCGGTACTGGGCCAGAAACTCCGCCAGTGCCGCCCGCAGGGGCGGGTCCCCCTGCGGGTGGCCCCGCTGCAAAAGCTCCGGGTTTTCGTAGACGGCCTCCTTGGTGATCCGGGCCCACGACGAAAATGGGAACACCGACGTATCCAC
>CAKUKL010000122.1 GCA_934662925.1 uncultured Oscillospiraceae bacterium
GTACCCACCTTCGGCATGGTGAAGGACGACCGCCACCGCACCCGGGCGCTGGTGGACGAAAACGGCCGGGAGATCGGCATCCAGCAGAATCAGGCCATTTTCTCCCTCATCGGCCGGATTCAGGAGGAGACCCACCGCTTTGCCATCGAGTTCCACCGCCAGCAGCAGGCGAGCCACCTGAAGGGCTCGGCGCTGGACGGCATCCCCGGCATCGGCCCCACCCGGAAGGCGGCGCTGCTCAAGCGGTTCAAGAGCGTCAAGGGCGTGAAGGCGGCCAGCCTCGCGGAGCTTTCCGAGGTGCTGCCCAAGAACGCCGCCAAGGCGGTCTATCAGCATTTTCAGACAGAAAAAACGCCCGGCGCCTGAGCCCGGCATTTCGATCAACTGGAGACAGAGATTATGGGACAGAAAAAACGAGTCATCGCGCTGGGCTTTTTTGACGGCGTGCATCTGGGCCACGGGGCGCTGCTGCGCCGGGTGACGGAGCAGGCGGCCCGGGAGGGCTGCGTCCCCGCGGCGGTCACCTACGACCACCACCCGAAGAACGTCATCCCCGGGGCGGAGCACGTGGACCTCATCAACACGCCGGAGGACCGGGCGGGGCTGATGCGCCGCCTGTACGGCATCGAGGAGGTCATCGTCCTGCCCTTCGACGCCCATATGCGGGATATGTACTGGCGGGATTTCGTTACGGAGCTGCTGGTGAAGGAGTACGGCGCGGTTCATCTGGTGGCGGGCCATGACAACCACTTCGGCCGGAAGGGCGAGGGGGACTCCGCCCGCCTGCAGGCCCTGTGCGGCGAGCTGGGGCTGGGCTGCGACATCATCGGCGAGGTGATGCTGGACGGCATCGTCATCTCGTCCACCCACATCCGCACCCTCATTCAGGCGGGGGATATGGAGGGGGCCGCCCGGTTCCTGGGCCATCCCCATGTGCTGACCGGCCCGGTGGTCCACGGCAAGCAGCTGGGCCGCACCATCGGCATCCCCACGTCCAATCTGGTGGTGCCGGAGGGAGTGCTCATGCCCGCCTTCGGCGTGTACGCCACCAAGGTCTGGGTGGGCGAGCGGGACTATCTGGCCGTCACCAACGTGGGCGTGCGCCCCACGGTGGACGACCACTCCCACCGGGTGACGGTGGAGCCGTGGATCCTCGACTTTGACGGCGACCTGTACGGCAAGGAGATCCGGGTGGAGTTCCATCAGCAGCTCCGCCGGGAGCGGAAGTTCGGCTCCATTGAGGAGCTGCGAGCCGCCATCCTGAAAAACGCGGACGAGACGCGGGAATATTTCAGATGAAAAACCCCGGGGCGCAGGCGCGCCCCGGGGTTTTCGTTTCGTGATGCTGTGCGTGATGCGGTTCAGCGCTGGACTCTTGCGCCCTTTCCGCTCATGACGGCTTCGACTTCCTTTTTGCTTGCCATGGTGGTGTCGCCCGGGGTAGTCATGGCTAGCGCGCCGTGCGCCGCGCCGTAGTTCACGGCGATCTGCGGATCGCCGGTGGTCATCAGGCCGTAGATCAGGCCGGAGGCGAAGGAATCCCCGCCGCCCACGCGGTCCATGATCTCAAGACCCTTGTAGTCCGCGGACATGCAGATCTGCCCGTCGCCCCAGCACAGGGCGCTCCAGTCGTTTACCGTCGCCGTTTTGACCTCCCGCAGGGTGGTGGCCACGGCTTTGAAGTTGGGGTAGGTCCGCACCGCCTCCTCGATCATGCGGCGGTAGCCGTCCACGCTCAGCTTTTTCAGACCCTCGTCGTTGCCTTCGATCTGGAAGCCGAGACAGGCGGTGAAGTCCTCCTCGTTGCCGATCATGACGTCCACATAGGGCGCGATCTCCCGGTTGACCTCTCTGGCCCGGTCGATCCCGCCGATGGCCTCCCACATGGAGGGGCGGTAGTTCAGGTCGTAGGAGACGACGGTGCCGTATTTTTTGGCCGTTTTGATGGCCTCGATGGTGGTTTCGCAGGAGCTGTCCGACAGAGCGGCGTAGATGCCGCCGGTGTGGAGCCAGCGGACGCCCAGCTTGCCGAATATGTACTCAAAGTCGAAGTCGCCGGGCTTCATCTGAGAGATGGCGGTGTTGGCGCGGTCGGAGCAGCCGATGGCGCCCCGAATGCCGAAGCCGCGCTCGGTAAAGTTCAGCCCGTTGCGGCAGGTGCGGCCGATGCCGTCCGTTTTCATCCAGCGGATCAGGGAAGTGTCCACGCCGCCCTGAAGGATCAGGTCCTCCATCAGGCGGCCGACTTCGTTATCGGCAAAGGCGGTGATGACGGCGGTCTTCAGTCCGAAGCACCGGCGCAGCCCGCGGATGACGTTGTATTCGCCGCCGCCCTCCCAGACGCGGAAGGAGCGCGCGGTCTTGATGCGGCCCTCTCCCGGGTCAAGACGGAGCATGACTTCGCCGAGGGAAACGGCGTCAAAGGTGTATTCACCGGCCGGTTTCAAGTTCAGATCCATAATTCAACCTCTGCTTTCCCGGACGATCGCGGCGGCCTGCCGGACAAGCTCCGTGATCTGCGCGAAGTCGTGCGCGCGGATGAGTTCCTTGCTGACCATCCAGCTTCCGCCGCAGGCCAGGACCCGGGGGTGATCCAGATAGCTCCTCAGGTTCGACGCGTTGATGCCGCCGGTGGGCATGAAGCGAAGCCCGGTGTACGGCGCCGCCAGCGCCTTGATGGTTTTCAGGCCGCCCATGGCCTCCGCGGGGAAGAATTTGACCACGCCGAGCCCCAGCTCCATGGCCTGCTCGATCTCGCTGGGTGTGCAGCAGCCCGGCGCGGCGGGAACGCCTTTTTCCAGGCAGTGCCGGACCACGTTGGGGTTCAGGCCGGGGCTGACGATGAATTTTGCCCCGGCGGCCACGGCCCGATCGACCTGCTGGGTGGTCAGAACGGTCCCCGCCCCCACCAGCATGTCCGGGTAAGCCGCGGCGATCCGCCGGATGGACTCCTCCGCTGCGGCGGTCCGGAAGGTCACCTCCGCGCAGGGAAGCCCGCCGTCGATCAGCGCCGCGGCCAGCGGCAGGGCGTCGTCCGGGTCATCCAGCGCGATGACGGGGATGACGCCGAATTTTTCCAGCTTTTCAAAGGTCGTATCCATATTGCTTGACCTCCATTTTCAGATACTCAGTTGTTGGGCCAGTACGCGCCCAGCGATTCGTCGATCGACGCCGCGTAGTCGATGTTCAGGCCGAAGCCCGGGGCGTCCGGGATGCGGAACACGCCGTTTTCCAGCTTGTAGCCGCTCTCGTCGATGCCCTCGCACCGGCCGATGACGGTCTCGATGGTGGGGACGGTGAAGGGGAACGCCGCCTCAAGATGGGCGCAGTAGTACGTCTTGAGAATGCAGTCCCACGCGTGGGGAGAGGCCAGCTTGCCCTCCTGCGCGGCCCATTTCAGGAGCTTTCGCCACTCGGTGAAGCCGAGGTAGTAGAGGTCGGGCTGGATCACGTCGATCAGCCCTTTGGCGCTCAGGTCGAAGAGGGTGGGCATATGCGTCCGGGACTCGCCGTCGGCGATCATGGTCCTGGGGCGGTGTTTGGCGATGTAGTCCTTGAGGACAGTCAGATCCGCTTCGTTTTCCCGCATGGGCTCCTCAAACCAGTAGATGGGGACATTTTTGACGCCCTCCAGAAAATCGATGGCGTCCTCCACGGAGTAGCCGTCGTTGGCGTCCACCAGCAGTTCTGCCGACGGGAACGCTTCATGGATCCGGCACACGAGCTCGATGTCCCGCTGAAGGCCGGCGTCATGATCCATCCAGGTCTTGCCCCGGCCGATCTTGATCTTGAGGGCGGTGTGTCCCAGCGCGATGTCATACGCGCAGTCGTCCAGCACCCGCTGGATGCCCCAGGGAGCCTGTTCCGGGATGATATCGTTCATGTAGATGGCGCCGTCGTAGGCCCGGGCGTACCGGCCCGCTTCCGGGTTGAGCATCCGGGCCACGGGAATGCCCAGGATTCGGCCCGCCAGATCGTGAAGGGCCAGGTCAAAGGGGGCGTACACGCCGTCCAGAATACCGGTGCCGGCGGAAAAGACCTCCGTCAGCTTTTTGCCCTTCAGCTGCTCCGCGGCCTCCATGGCCATTTTGGGCGGACGGCTGAGGGTGGCCCAGCCGCTGGCGCCCTGATCGGTGAAGAGCCGGACGGCCTCGATGGTCCCGCCGAAGCCGTGATAGCTTTTAATGGCGTTTTTGCCCAGCAGCCGGGGGTAGACCTGACGGAAATGGACGAATTCCACCCGGTCGATCCTGTGCAGGGAAAGCGCCTCGTCGTACTGACATGCGCACGGTTCAAAATTCATGATCAATGCTCCTTTTCCGCCGGGTCACGGCTGCTTTCCGATATAGGCCAGAATACCGCCGTCCACATACACCACCTGTCCGTTGACGAAATCCGACGCGGCGGATGCCAGAAATACGGCGGTGCCCTGCAGATCCTGTGTGGTGCCCCAGCGCGCCGCCGGTGTTTTGGCAACGATGAACTGGTCGAAGGGGTGGCGGCTCCCGTCGGGCTGAATCTCCCGCAGGGGGGCCGTCTGGGGGGTGGCGATATAGCCGGGGCCGATGCCGTTGCACTGGATGTTGAAGCCGCCGTACTCGGAGGCGATGTTGCGGGTGAGCATCTTCAGCCCACCCTTGGCCGCGGCGTAGGCGGAGACGGTCTCACGGCCAAGCTCGGACATCATGGAGCAGATGTTGATGATCTTGCCGCCGCCCCGTTTGATCATGCCGGGGATGACGGCCTTCGACATGATGAACGGAGCGATCAGATCCACGTCCACGACCTGACGGAAGTCCGCCGCGGGCATTTCCGTCATGGGGACCCGCTTGATGATGCCGGCGTTGTTCACCAGAATGTCCACCGGGCCGAGATCCTGCTCGATGGAGCCGATCAGCGCGGCGACCTGAGCTTCGTCGGTGACGTCACACACATAGCCGCGGGCGTTGATCCCGGCCTCCCGGTAGGCGGCAGCGCCCCGGTCCACCAGATCCTGACGCAGGTCGTTGTAGGCGATGACGGCTCCGGCCTCCGCCAGCGCCGAGGCAACGGCAAAGCCGATGCCGTAGGTCGCGCCGGTGACCAGCGCGACCTTTCCCTTCAGGGAAAATTGATCCAAAACAGCCATGGTAGCCTCCTGTTATTTCAGTTCCGCGGTGGGGATCTCGTCCATGTCGTCAAAGGCCTGATTTTCGCCGCCCATGGCCCAGATGAAGGTGTAGTTGGACGTACCGGCTCCGGCGTGGATGGACCAGGACGGGGAGATGACGGCTTCCTCGTTCCGGACGACGATATGGCGGGTCTCCTGTCCCTCGCCCATCATGTGGAAGACCACCTGATCGTCGGGGACCTCAAAAT
>CAKUKL010000123.1 GCA_934662925.1 uncultured Oscillospiraceae bacterium
TCCATGCGCACCGGCATGGAGGCCGTCTACACCCTGCTGAACGTGGACCGCGGCGTGCCCGAGGTCTGGGGCAGCGTGTATGATGTGCGCTGCCTGCTGGACGCCACCAACAAGCTCATGGACGGCAAGAAGCTGGAAGACATCAAGCTGCCATTCGCCGCCGAGATGGCCCTGAAGGCCGGCGTGAAGAAGGTGCAGGGCACCGAGCTGGAGACTCTGCTCCGGCGCTACAATCTCATCTGACCGGTTTCCTTGCCTCCTGAAAGGAAGCATCAAAAACATGCCGCCCGGGTAACTTTGCCCGGGCGGCATGTTTTGCTTTTATGTGAGTACCTTTTTAATGATAGATGCCGTCGAGAATTTCGATGGCCTGAGCCACGGCGTGGTCGTCGCAGTGGTTCAGCACCCGGGCGCCCCACTCCTTCACCGCCGGGGCGCAGTTGGCCGGGGCGAAGGGGATGGCGGACAGGGCCAGCATGGGGATGTCGTTCTGGTTGTCGCCGATGCAGTAGATATGGCCCCGGTCGATGCCCAACAGCTCCGCCGCCCGGGCCACCATGGCGCCCTTGTTGCTGTTCTTGGCGGTGAGCTCCAGCAGGTAGCGGTTGGAGAAAATGGCCTCGAACTCGTCTCCCCAGCGGTCCAGCATGAAGGTCTGGACGTCCTTGAGGTACGGCTCGTCCTGCTCCATGATGACCTTGATCCACGGCCGGGGCATATCCTCAATGGCGCACTGGAAGTAGGGCACGCCCACCCGTTTGAGGTGGGTCTCGCTGACGATGTTGCTGTTGTAAAGATAGATGTCCTCGCCGTAGTAGGCCTCGAAGGCCAGCTCGGGGAACCGGGCGCACACCTCGGCCATGCGCTCCGGCGTGTCCGGCGGAAGGAAGGTCTCCACCAGATAGCGGTCCTGCGTATAGTCGTAAATGGCCGCGCCGTTGGACAGCACCACCGGCGCGTTGAACTCTAAGTGCTCCAGCTCGATCTGGGGCGTGAAGGTGCGGCGGGCCCGGCCGGTGGCGATGGAAAAGCGCCCGCCTTCCTTTATAAAGTAGTGGATGGCGTCGCGGTTTTCCTGCGAGACCTCCAGCCGGTGGTTATATAATGTGTCGTCGTAATCGCTGAAAAACAGCACGCCGTCGAATTTCCCCATAATTTCTCTCCTGATCCTCCCGGCCCGGCGGGGCCGTCCTCTTTTTTCTCATTATAATGCCTGACCGCCCCTGCCGCAAGCCGCGGAATGCACAACTTTTGCGCCGGAGGGCGGGGAAAGCGCCCTGTAAAAAATTGGCCTGCGAATTTTGGCAGATGTTCCAAAAGCACAAGCAGGAGTGTGCAATTTCGCCCGTATTGGAAGAAATCCACAGGATATACCGCCCGTTTCACAGTTTGGCAATACTTTGTTCACAAAATAAAAACTTGACGGACGGGCAAAAACAGTGTACTATACCGGTTGTAACTAATTTGTAACTATTATATCAGAATTGTTACTTCTGCCCCGCGGCAGATTTTTATTTTATATCTCGCGAAAAGGAGTCCTTCGGCATGGATGAATTGCTTCGGCATAACGATCTGCCCTTCGGCAGTGACGATCATAACGACGCTGAGCCGGCCAGCCATACGTGGAAAGAGAAGCTGACCGCCGCCGCCGGAAAGGTGCGCTCCGCCGTGGCGAAGCACCCGGTGTCCCCCCTGCTGTACGTGGTGGTGCTGGTGCTGGTGGTGGGCGTGGCGGTGTTCCGCTCTGTGTATATCCCCGCCTACGCCGTTCAGGTGGACGGCGTGGAGGTGGGCCTTGTGGCCGACACCGCCGAGGTGGAGAACGCTGTGTCCAACGTGGAGGACCGGGTGGCCAGTGTGCTGGGCGCCAGCTATGATTACGACGCCGAGGTGACGTACACACCCGTGTACTCCACCGCCGACGACCTGTCCGACGTGCAGGAGATCGAGGATTACCTCTACGACAACGCCGGAGCCATTATGGAGGGCTGGGTGCTCACCGTGGGCGGGCAGGAGATCGGCTGCGCCGCCACGGAAGAGGACATTCAGAGCCTGCTGGACAAGGTGGCCCAGCCCTATATCACCGAGGATACCAAAGAGTACGGCTTTGTGGAGGAGGTCTCCGTCACCAGCCGGGAGATGGCCTCCGATACCGAGTTCGATCTGGATTCCATTTATAACGCCCTCACAGCCAACTCCATCGAGGAAGCGGTGTACGTGGTGGAAAAGGGCGACACCTTCAGCCGCATCGCCAAGAGCCTTGATATGTCGGTGTCCGACCTGTCCGCCCTGAACCCCGATGTGGTCATCGACAAGATCTGGATCGGACAGGAGCTGGTCATCCAGCAGTCCGTTCCCTATCTGTCCGTCTATACCATCGACAACGAGACCTATGAGCAGCCCATCGAAAGCCCCATCGAGTACACCGAGACCGCCAGCATGTACGTGGGTGAGACCAAGGTCACCGAGGAGGGCGAGGACGGCCTTGCCGAGGTCAACGCCGACGTGACCTATGTCAACGGCTACGAGACCGAGCGGAACGTGCTGACCACCACCGTCCTTCAGGAGCCCACCACCACCTATATGCTCAAGGGCACTACCCCCAAGCCCAAGACCGCGTCCAAGGGCTACTACGCATGGCCCGCGTCCGGCAAGATCTCGTCCCCCTATGGCTACCGTCACGGCGAGTTCCACACCGGCCTTGACATCGCCGTGCCCTATGGCACCACCATAAAGGCCGCCGACGGCGGCACCGTCACCTACGCGGGCTGGAAGGGCAACTACGGCAAGCTGGTCATCATCACCCATGACAACGGCAGCCAGACCTACTACGCCCACAACTCCTCCCTGCTGGTTTCCGCCGGGCAGAAGGTGTATCAGGGTCAGGCCATCGCCAAGGCCGGTTCCACCGGCCGCTCCACCGGCAACCACTGCCACTTCGAGATCCGCATCGGCGGCAAGACCGTCAACCCCTTGAACTACCTCAAGTAACAACCAATCTGTGGATGCTGCCGCCCGGGCAAAGCTGCCCGGGCGGCTTTTTGCGCACAAATGTGGAAGTTTTCCACAGACTGTCGAACAAATGTGCAAAAAACAGTTGACAAATTCGAACGGATGTATTATCTTAAATGCAGAACAAAAGTTCGAAAAGCGAAAACAGTCCGGTTTATTGGACTGCGTATACGATAGAGTAAACCCATCAGAGAAAGAGGGGGCTTACGCCATGGAAACCACTTATTATACCTTCACCGCACGGGAGATCATTGTGGAAGGCCAGCAGGTGGCCGCCGCCGCGGGCGAACCTGTCCGCCAGCTGGTCTGCGTCCGCCGGGGCGCGGAGCGCGCCGCCGATACCGGGGACAAGGTCATTGATCTGGCCGCGTGGAAGTCTGCCCGGGAGGAAGAGGCCCGGCTGGAGGCCGAGTGGTACGACGGTGTGGACGAGGCGCTGGAGCAGGCCGCCCCCGCCGCAGCCCGCCCCCGGCGGGACCATAAGCGCACCGTCCTCTTCGGCGGCGAGCTGCTGGCCACCCTGTCCGTCATCGGGGCCATGGTCCTGCTGATGATGCGTATTCTGGCGGTGTAAAAGGCGCAGCCCGTCGAAAAAGGCGGAAGTTTGTCAAGGCCGGAGGCACAAGTCTCCGGCCTTTTTTCGCAGACTGCCGAACGCCGGATTTTTGTTCCGGGAACCGGGAAAACTACTTTACAAAACCGCGTCCGTATGGTATAGTAACTTGCGTATGTGTTCTGAGAACACGCCCGCCGGCTTAGTTCCGGGAGAAAGCCCGCTTGACGCGGGTGTTTCACCTGCCCGTTACTCAGCGGCCGGGGAATATCAAAGAAAGGTGGAATCTTCCATGATCCGCAAAGACCAGAAGACGGCCGTTATCGAGGCCAACCGCACTCACGAGACCGACACCGGCTCCCCCGAGGTGCAGATCGCTATCCTCACTGCCCGCATTCAGGAGCTCACCGAGCACCTGCGCGTGCACATCCATGACAACCACAGCCGCCGCGGCCTGTACAAGATGATCGGTAAGCGCCGCAAGCTGCTGGACTACCTGGCCAAGAAGGACATCGAGCGCTATCGTGCGATCATTGCCAAGCTCGGCATCCGCAAGTAATCAGAAGCGCGGAGCCGTGTGACAGCAACAAGTTCATCACTGTAAGATGGAGGGTGGCGTGGAATCACGCCACCCTCTTGCCTTAAACCGCAGGAATCAACCCACACAGCCGCTGCCTGACACTTATTTAGCAGTTGAATGTGCGCCTGAGCCGTCGTGAACAGCGCGGATGGACTGAAGCGAGGAATACAAACAAATTGCATCGCAATTTGCATTTGTGTTCCGAGTCGGAAGGAAGCCGCGCGTTGTGAGCAGGCGAAGCGTATCAGCATACGCCCCGCCCTGCTTCGCAGTTCGGACCCGCATTCAAGTGCTAAAGAGCGAGGGCATCGGCTGCAATCTGAACAAAGGAGTGTAACCAAATGTCTACTGTTATCAAGCACAAGCAGTTCCCCAACTACAAGGTGTACGAGACTGAGGTCGCCGGCCGCCCGCTGAAGATCGAGGTCGGCAAGATGGCCGAGCTGGCCAACGCCTCCGCCATGGTGCGCTACGGCGACACCAGCGTGCTGGTGGCCGTCACCGCCTCCGCCCGTCCCCGGGACGGCATCGACTTCTTCCCCCTGTCCGTGGACTTCGAGGAGAAGCTGTACTCCGTGGGCCGCATCCCCGGCTCCTTCATGCGCCGCGAGGGTCAGCCCTCCCTCCCCGCCGTGCTGGCTTCCCGTCTCATCGACCGGCCCATCCGTCCCCTGTTCCCCTCTGACCTGCGCAACGACGTAGTGGTCACCTGCACTGTCATGAGCATGGACTACGACTGCTCCCCCGAGGTCACCGCCATGATCGGCGTGTCCGCCTGCCTGTCCTACTCCGACATCCCCTGGAACGGCCCCATCGGCTGCATGGAGGTCGGCTATGTGGACGGCAAGATCGTCATGAACCCCACTCAGGAGCAGAAGCATGACTCCATGATGGACGTCACCGTGGCCGCCACCGGCGAGAAGGTCGTCATGATCGAGGCCGGAGCCAAGGAGATCCCCGACGACATCATGTATGAGGGCATCGTGCAGGCCCACGAGGAGATCAAGAAGCAGGTCGCCTTCATCAACCAGATCGTGGCCGAGATTGGCAAGCCCAAGTTCGAGTACGAGCACGCCGCCTTCGATCAGGAGCTGTTCGACGACATCGTGGCCAACTTCATGGACGAGGCCAAGGCCGCCATGGACAC
>CAKUKL010000124.1 GCA_934662925.1 uncultured Oscillospiraceae bacterium
TTCCGACGGGGCCGGGGTGGGCTCTGCTGTGGGGGCGGGCGTTTCGGACGCGGCGGGCATCTCCGACACCTCCGGCGCTTCGGACGGCTCCGCCGACGGGGTCTCCGCCGGTTCCGTGCTGGGTGCTTCGGAGGGAGTTTCAGAGATCACGTCCTCCGACGGCTCCGGCAGCCCGGCGGGCTCGCTGACCGCAGGCGCCTCATCCGCCGCGGGAGCCTCAGTCGCCCGGGCGGACAGCGTCACCGCCGCCGTGAGAATGACGGCCAGCACACAGCCGATCCCGGCAAACACCGCCTGCCGCCGGGCGGTGCAGTCCCGGCTCCGACCCCGCTTCACCAGCGCGGCCTTTTCTACCCGGCACAGCGCGTAGCTCAGGAACACCGCGCTGTAGGCCAACAGGGTGAGCCAATAGCCGCTCCGGCCCTTCCACACCGCCGGGATGGTCAGCAGCAGCACGTGGACGTAGGTCAGACCGTAGTACAGATAGGCCCAACGCTGGAGAGCCTTCCACTTTTTCGGCTGGAAGCGGCGGCGCACCTTTTTGATGGAGGTGACGGTGAGCATCAGCATGAGCAGGATGAGCACGGCGCTCACCCACGCGGCGAGCTTCGTCGCCGTCACCGGGCCGGAGAACAGATACCCCGGCGTCAGGTAGTTTTTGCCGAAGCTCAGGTTGTGGCCCAGCGTCACAAGGCAGGCGAAAATAGACAGCTCTCCCCGGACGGGCATGATGGCCTTCGTGAGCTTCGAGCCGTTGGGCAAAGCCCCGGCGTACATGACCACCGCAAAGCAGGCGGTGCCGAAGGCGCCGAGCCAGACGGGCAGCCGCGTCCGCAGGGCCAGCGGGAGAAACTCCGGCGCGGCCCAGTACAGGACGATGACCACGCCGGACACAATGGCCGCTCCGGCGTAGAAGGCCCCGGGACAGCGGCGCAGGGCCGGACCGCACAGCAGCGTAAGGGCCAGCGCCAGCAAAAGGGCTATTATGAATATCATAGCAGAATCCTCCGTGTCGTCAAGCCGGGGAACGCAATTTCTCCCGGCGCAAGACTGCCCCGGACCGCATCTGGCGCGGCCCGGGGCAGTGAGTCAGATCAGTTCGGCGCGGCCGCTCAGGCGGAGACGGCGCTGATGAGGCCGGGCAGCTCGTCCAGCAGCTCGGCGGCCTCCGCCTTGGTGGCGGCGGCGTTGGTCAGCAGGGCAACGGCCTCGTCATAGTGCTCCTTCAGGTTGGTCCAGTCCAGATCGTTGTCGGCCAGGCCCTTCACACCGGCCTCGGACTCCAGCAGCGCCTTGGCCTGATCCCGCAGAGCGGTGAGCTGGGTCTTCTGGCTGTCCAGCATGGGGGTGCCGGCGGCGTGGAGGTCGTTCTCGGTGACCTCGAACTGCCACGTATAGTCGGCGTAGCCCAGCGCGTAGATGGTGATGGTCCAGTAGCCGGTGCCGTCGGTGCCCGCGGGCAGCTGGCAGCGCAGGGAGTCGGTAAGGCCCAGCTGGATGCCGTTGACCTTGTGCATCCAGTTGTCGGCGGCGAACTTGGTGCCGTAGGTGGCCACGGCGTTGGTGCGGGTGGCGTCGTTTCCGTAGTACACCCACTCCACGGTCTGGATCCGCTGGCCCAGAGCGCCGTAATCGCCGGTGACGTCCACGCGGATGAAGTCGCCGTAGGTGCTCTCGCTGACCACGGAGAACTTGGCGTCAGCGGAGACGGCGGCCTGCGCCGCGCCCTTCAGGCCGGAGCCGGTGCCCACGGCGCGGGCGGAGAAGGTCCAACCGTCGCCGGAGCGGACGGCGGTCTTCAGGCCGTTGGTGTTGGCGTCCACAGCGGCCACGAGGTCGGTGTAGGACTGGAGCTTGTTTTCGCTGTAGCCGCCGGCGAGGGTCTCGCCGTTGCGGACGAAGGTGTAGGTCTTGATGAAGTCCTCATAGTCGGCGGCGGCCACCTTCACGGGGACGTACTTGATGCCGCTGACCTCGCAGTGATCCAGCGTGGCGGTGCGCTCCTCACCGTTGACGGTGTAGGTGATGGCTGCCTTCCTGGTCTCGCGGTTGGTGGCGTAGCCCACCTCGGTGCCGTCGGTCAGCACGATGGTGGAGCCATTCTTCCAGTAGCTGATGGGGAAGCTGACGCTCTCGCCGGAAGCGTCGTCCACGGCGCGGAGGATGGCGATGGACTGGAAGCTGGCACGATGAACGCCGTGATTGATAGTGGCGCGGGTGACGGCGTCAAAGGCGCCGGTGTCGTGCTCGTCGTGGGAGTCCAGCTTGTCGGAGGAAGCGCCCAGATCGGTACCGGACAGGTAGATGTCCTCGGCGGACCAGTACTCCACCCAAGTCAGCCCGGCGTAGCCGTAAACGTAGACGTCACGGCCCAGCGCGGCGGCCTCGCTGAGCAGCTTGACGGCGGAGGCGCGGTTCAGGGGATCGGCGGGATCCAGAGCGCCGTTGGAGCCGTTCACCACACCGGCCTCCACCAGCGCGGCGGCGGCATTCTGCGCGTAACCAGCCACCTGCGCGCCGTCGCTGAAGGCGTTGAGGGCGGAGGTGTCCGCGGCGGTCAGGCCGATGGCCCGGGCGATCATGGTGAAGGCCTGCTCACGGGTGACCACGGCATTGGGGCTCATGGTGGTGTCGCTGCTGCCGCTCATGTAGCCGGCGGCCAGCGCCTTGGCAAGGTCGGTCTTATACCAGCCAGCGGCGTCGGTATAGCCGTCCACACCGGCGCTCTCGGCGGTGAAGCCCAGCACGCGGTTCATCAGGGCGGCGAACTCCGCGCGAGTCATGGTGTCGTCGGGGTGGATCAGGCCGTCGCCCTTGCCCTTGAGGTAGCCCTTTTCCACATATTCGGTGAGATATTTCTCCGCCCAGTGGCCGGAGACATCGGAAGGCGCGGCGGCATTGGCTGCCACAGGCAGCGTCAGCAAAACGCCGAAGCACAGCGCCAGCGCCGTTAATTTGGATTTGATGCGATGCATGACAAATCCCTCTCTTTCTGCGTGAATTTGTGGTTAGCCATCGCTTACTTCCGGGCAAAAAATGCTCCGCCCGCCGGGGGCGGATGCGCGCGCATGCAGTTAGCACCAACTAACCAAATACAGCCGGAGTATAGCGTCTTTTGTCGCCGGTGTCAATACGCGCGCTCCGTTTTTGACGTTTTTCACATTTTTGCGTCGTACTCCCGTCCCGCTTTGTCGATTTTCCCGCACTTTTTTCCGTTTCCCGCTTGACAGGCCGGAAACCCGGATGATAGGATAGCCCCGACAATTCCAGCATTTTAGAATCCCCGCTGGACATTCCGGACACTTCGAAAGGCAGGCGCGGCACTATGGACTTTCTGCGGGAAAACCGCGGGCTTCAGGCCATTTTCCAGCCCATGCAGGAGGGCATCCTCGTCATCGACACAGCGGCACGCATCGTCTTCGCCAATCAGGCGTACCTCGACTTTCTCGGCATGAACTGGGAGGACATCCGGGACCGGCTGCTCCGGGAGATCCGCCCGGGGGCACGTCTGCCCGAGGTGCTGGTCACGGGCAGGCCCATTCTCCACGCCCCCCGGATGGAAAAGCAGGACGAGATCTACTTCGTCAACATGTACCCCATCAAGGAGGACGGCGAGGTCGTCGGCGGGCTTTCGGTGGTAACCTTTCTCAAGGACGCCTACGACTTTCAGAGCGAGCTGGAAGCCTACGAAAAGCGGAACAAGCAGGTGCTCCGCCGGGTAAATAAGGCCAATTCCGCCCGGTACACCTTCGACTCCATCGTGGCGGCGGCGGAAAACTCCCGGGCGGCCCTCCAGCTGGCCCGGAAGGCGGCGGCCACCGAGGCGTCGGTGATGCTGGCGTCGGAGAGCGGCACCGGCAAGGAGCTGTACGCCCAGGCCATTCACAACGCCAGCGCCCGGAAAAACGAGGTGTTCGTGGCCATCAACTGCGCCAATTTCAACGCGAGCACGCTGGAATCGGAGCTGTTCGGCTATGTGGAAGGCGCATTCACCGGGGCGAAGAAGGGCGGCAAGATCGGCCTGTTTGAGGCCGCCAGCGGCGGCACACTGTTTTTAGACGAGGTGTCCGAAATGGACTACGCCCTTCAGGCCAAGCTCCTCCGGGCCATTCAGGAGGGGCGCATCCGCCCGGTGGGCGGCGTCAACGAAATTGAAGTGGATGTCCGGCTCATCTGCGCATCCAACGCCGACCTCAACGCCTACATCGAGGAAGGTAAATTCCGCCGGGACCTCTACTACCGCCTGTCCACTTTCCGGATCCGCATCCCGCCCCTGCGGGAGCGGCGGGAAGACATCCCCGCCCTGACGGAGGAGCTGCTGGCCGAACTGTCCAAAAAGCTCAAGCGCTCCGTCACCATCACTGACGAGGCCCTGCACTGTCTCACCGTCCACGACTGGCCGGGCAACGTGCGGGAGCTGCGCAACGTGCTGGAATTCTCCGCGTACCTGTCCGACAACGGCACCATCGTGCAGGATTCCCTGCCGGAGCACATCGTCCGCCCCGCCATGGAGCAGCCGGAGATCACCCTGTCCCAGCGGGTGCGGGTGTTCGAGCAGGCGGAGATCAACAAGCTATTGCTGAAAAACGGTACGGATCTGGCGGGCAAGAAAAAGACCGCCAAGCAGCTGGGCGTCTCCCTCGCCACGCTGTACAACAAGCTGGTCCCGCTGGACTTCTAAAATCCTGGAACCCAATTCTAAAAATCTGGAACCCTTGTGACTTCACACAAAACCCGGCGTTTTACCCCGGTCTTCTTCGGCTCGATTCTAATTTTCTGGAATCGAGCCGTTTTTGTCTCCGGCCGGTCTGTTTCTGAAAAACACCTGAAAGTGCTGGCTTCCCGGGCATTTCTTTGTGCGTTTTTCATTTTGGCACGGCCCTTGCAATATATTTTGGCGTAGCTACAACGCGGCCGCGTTGATTGGAAACTCAAAACGAAAAAAGAGGAGGAACCCAAATGCAAACCGCACTTGCCATTCTCGGCTTTGTGACCGTCATCGTCATGCTGGTCCTGATCATGACGAAGAAAGCCTCTCCTGCCGTGGCGCTCATCGCCGTCCCCTTTATCACGGGCATCATCGCCTGCTTCTTCATGAAGGTCGTTCCAGAGGGCGCGCCTGAGGGCGCCGAGGGCGTGGTGGACTTCTTCGCCAACCTCAAGTCCCTGGGCGGCATGATCGCCGGTAAATCCGGCATCGGCGCCGTAGCCGCCACCGGCGTCATGTTCATCTTCTCCATCCTGTTCTTCGGCATCCTTACCGACGCCGGCACCTTCCGCCCCAT
>CAKUKL010000125.1 GCA_934662925.1 uncultured Oscillospiraceae bacterium
TCCATGCCCGGCATCAAGGCCTTCACCGCCGCCGTGTTCGGCGGCATCGGCTCCATCCCCGGCGCGTTCCTCGGCGGTATCCTGCTGGGTATCATCGAGTCCATGGCCAAGGCGTACATCTCCATGAACCTCGCCAACTCCATCGTATTCGCGGTGCTGATCGTCATCCTGCTGGTGCGTCCGGCGGGCCTGCTGGGCAAGTACGTGCCCGAGAAAGTGTGAGGTGGCCGGGATGAAAGTGAGCAAACTGAAAAAGACCACCCGCGTCGACTTCGCGACCTACATCGGCGTGACCGTTGTGTTCATCATCATGTTCGCCCTCCAGAAGAGCGGCGGACTGAGCAACTCCGTGTCCGGCATGCTGGTCCCCTGCTGCTGCTTCATCGTCATGGCGGTGTCCCTGAACCTGACGGTGGGCATTCTGGGCGAGCTGAGCCTCGGCCACGCGGGCTTCATGAGCGTGGGCGCCTTCTCCGGCGTCATCGCCGCCATGAGCCTTCAGGACGCCATCCCCTCCGGCACTGCCCGGCTCATCATCGCCATTGTGGTGGGCGCGGTGTTCGCCGCCATCGTGGGCTTTATCGTGGGCGTACCGGTGCTGCGGCTCCGGGGCGACTATCTGGCCATTGTGACGCTGGCCTTCGGCGAGATCATCAAGGAGCTTATCAACTGCCTGCTGGTGGGCCACGATGAGAACGGCCTGCACATGGCCTTCAACTTCAACGGCCAGATGAGCATCAGCGACCTGCACCTGACGGAAAACGGCGTAGCCATCATCAAGGGCGCCCAGGGCGCGGCGGGCACCGCCAAGCTGGCCAGCTTCCCCATGGGCTTCGTGCTGGTGATGGTGACGCTGGTCATCGTCCTCAATCTGGTGCGCAGCCGCACCGGCCGGGCCATCATGGCCATCCGGGACAACCGCATCGCGGCGGAGAGCGTGGGCATCAACATCACCAAGTACAAGCTCATCGCCTTTGCCACCTCCGCGGCGCTGGCCGGAGCCGCCGGCGCACTGTTCGGCCTGAACTACTCCTCCCTCCAGTCCTCCAAGTTCGACTTCAACACCTCCATTCTGGTGCTGGTGTACGTGGTGCTGGGCGGCCTCGGCAACATCTGGGGCTCCATCATCGCGGCCACCGTGCTGTATATCCTGCCCGAGGCGCTGCGCGGCTTCTCCGATTACCGGATGCTGGTGTACGCCATCGTGCTGATCCTGGTCATGCTGGCCACCAATAACGCGCAGCTCAAGAGCCTTTTGAGCCGCGCCATTCCCGGCAGAAAGGGGACTGAGGAAGATGGCTGAGAAAAAGTTCAACTTTGAAAAGGGAAAGATGGTACCCGTCCCCAGCCACTCCATCATCCCGGAGCGCGACCTTGACAAGTCCCCGGTGCTGGAGTGCAGCCATCTGGGCATCGACTTCGGCGGCCTGCGGGCGGTGGACGACTTCAACCTCACCATCGGCCGGACGGAGATCGCCGGACTCATCGGCCCCAACGGCGCGGGCAAGACCACGGTGTTCAACCTGCTGACCAAGGTGTACCAGCCCACCCGGGGCACCATCCTGCTGGACGGCATGGACACCTCCGGCAAGACCACCGTCCAGATCAACCGCATGGGCATTGCCCGTACCTTCCAGAACATCCGGCTGTTCTCCAACCTGTCCGTGGAGGACAACGTGAAGATCGGCCTGCACAATCAGGAAAAGTATTCCGCCCTCACCGGCATCCTCCGCCTGCCCAACTACTGGAAGCAGGAAAAGGCCGCCCACGAGCGGGCGCTGGAGCTGCTGAGCATCTTTGACATGCAGGATCTGGCCAACCATCAGGCGGGCTCCCTGCCCTACGGCGCACAGCGGCGGCTGGAGATTGTCCGGGCGCTGGCCACCAATCCGTCCCTGCTGCTGCTGGACGAGCCGGCGGCGGGCATGAACCCCTCCGAGACGGCGGAGCTGATGGAGAACATCGTCAAGATCCGGGACACCTTCCAGATCGCCATCATGCTCATCGAGCACGACATGAATCTGGTCATGGGCATCTGCGAGGGTATCTGCGTGCTGAACTTCGGTCAGGTCATCGCCAAGGGCACCGCCGAGGAGATCCAGGCCAACCCCGCGGTCATCGAGGCCTATCTGGGCAAGAAAAAGGAGGGCTGAGCATGCTGAAGGTCAACGACATCAACGTCTATTACGGCGCCATCCACGCCATCAAGGGCGTGTCCTTTGAGGTGCAGGACGGCGAGGTGGTCACCCTCATCGGCGCCAACGGCGCGGGCAAGTCCACCATTCTGAACACCGTGTCCGGCCTGCTCCACTCCAAGACCGGCTCCATCGAGTTCCTGAACAAGAGCCTTGCGGGCGTCCCCGCCCACAAGATCGTGGCCCAGGGCCTCGCCCACGTCCCCGAGGGACGGCGGGTGTTCCTCCAGATGACGGTGGAGGAGAACCTCGAAATGGGCGCGTATACCCAGCCCAACTCCACCATTGCCCCGGGCATCGAGCGGGTGTACGAGCAGTTCCCCCGCCTGAAGGAGCGCCGGAAGCAGATCGCGGGCACTCTGTCCGGCGGCGAGCAGCAGATGCTGGCTATGGGCCGGGCGCTCATGTCCAACCCCAAGCTGCTGATGCTGGACGAGCCGTCCATGGGTCTGGCCCCCCTGCTGGTGGAGCAGATCTTCGACATCATCCGCTCCCTCCACAAGGCGGGCACCACCATCCTGCTGGTGGAGCAGAACGCCCAGATGGCCCTGTCGGTGGCCGACCGGGGCTACGTGCTGGAGACGGGCAAGATCGTCGCCACCGGCACCGGCGCGGACCTGCTCAACGACGAGGCCGTGAAGAAGGCTTATCTTGGCGGCTAAAACGAAGCGCCGAGCCGTCGCGAACAGCCCGGATGGACTGGAGCGAGGATGAGCGAAGGGCCGCGCCGCGGTCCGGAGACCAGTCCGAGTCGGAAGGAAGCCGCGCGTTGTGAGCAGGCGAGGCGTGACAAGGGGAAAACCAGTTTTCCCGGAGACCCTTTCCGCCCTACGGGGTGGACGGGGGTTACAGCCGGGCCATGGGCTGACTTCGTAGTGTGACATAAAAACACCATAACCGCATGAAAAGCGCCGGTCACATCCGTGACCGGCGCTTTCTGCGCATTTATGTAGTTGACCTCCGCTGTGGGAGCGGGCCGCGGCTCATTCCCCGGCGGGGACGGGCTCTGCCGCGGGCAGGGGGCGGACCTGGATTTCCAGCACCCGGTGATGCTGCACCCGAGTGACGGTGACGGCAAGACCATCGCACTCAAAGCGCTCCCCGGTCTCCGGGATGTGGCCCAGCTTGTCCAGCACCCAGCCGGACACGGTGGCGGAATCGCTCTCCTCCTTCAGGGAGAAGAGGTCCAGCATCCGGTCCACGTCGGCGGAGCCGTCGATGAGGTAGCTGCCGTCGTCCTGACGGCGGAACTGCTCCACCACCTCGTCGTGCTCGTCCCAGATCTCGCCCACCAGCTCCTCCACCACGTCCTCGAGGGTGAGCAGGCCGTCGGTGCCGCCGTACTCGTCCACCACGATGGCCATGTGGGTCTTGGTGCGCTGGAACTGGCGCATGAGCTCGTCGATCTTGGCGGTGGCGGTGATGTGGAGCACCGGGTGGATGAGGGCGGACAGGTCGGTGCGGCCATGGTAGCGGGCGGAGAAGAGGTCCTTCTGGTGGATGACGCCCACGATGTCGTCCAGATTTTCATGGTAGACGGGCAGGCGGGAATAGCCCTCCTCCGCGAACAGGGCGGCGGCCTCGTCCATGGTGGCGGTGTCCTCGAGGGCCACCATATCCACCCGGGGGGTGAGGATGTCGCCGGCCGCCAGATCGTCAAAGCGGATGGCGGAGCGGATGAGCTGCCCCTCATCCTCGTCAAGGCCGCCCTGATCCTCCGCCTCGGAGACGATGGTCATCAGCTCCTCGTCGGTGATGCCCTCGGCGTCCTTCTTGCGGAACAGCAGGCCCAGCAGCTTCTTCCACTGGGTGAAAATGAAGTTCAGCGGGGTGAGGATCACCAGCAGCACCCGCAGGATGGGGGCGGAAAAGCTGGCGAAGGCCTCCGGCGACTCCTTGGCAAGGCTCTTGGGCGAGATCTCGCCGAAGATGAGGATGACCACGGTGAGGACCACGGTGGACACCGCCGGGCCGGTGGAGCTGCCCAGCAGGTCGATGAACAGCACGGCGCTGAGGGTGGTGGCCACGTTGTTGACGATGTTGTTGCCGATGAGGATGGTGGACAGCAGCCGGTCGTAATTCTCCGACAGATCCAGCACCAGCCTGGCCCGGCGGTCGCCGTTGTCAGCCTTGCTTTTCAGCCGGATGCGGTTCAGAGAGGTGAAGGCCGTCTCGGTGGCGGAAAAGTACGCCGAGAGGATCACCATGAGGATCAGGACGACCAGCAGGACTATACTGCCGTCTGGCATAAGAAAAATTCACTCCTATAAACAAAAATTTGCGGGATTGCCGCAAATGATAGCATATTTCCGAGGAATTTGCAAGGGGGGAGCGATTTACATTCCGTCTCCGCTGTGCTATATTGGAGAAAATACGCGAAGCAGGGAAGGAAGCGCGGACATGAAATACCAGAGACTGTTCACCCCCATCACCATCAACGGCATGACGCTGAAAAACCGCATCGTCATGCCCGCCATGCACCATCTCTATACGGAAAACGGCTACTGTACCCCCCGGTTCTCCGAATACTACTGGAAGCGGGCCGAGGGCGGCGTGGGACTGCTCATCGTCGGCTCCTGCCGGTTCGACGAGTACGGCGCGAAAAATAATTCCATGTCCCTTGCCAGCGACGATACGGTGCCGGGCTGGAAGGAGTTCACCGACGGCGTCCACCAGCGGGGCGGCAAGGTGGCCGTCCAGCTCTACCACGCCGGGCGGTACGTCCCCAGCCGGGACGTGCCCTGCGGCAGGCCCGCGCTGGCCCCGTCGGCGGTGTACTGCCCCTACACCCGGGAGACGCCGCCGGAGATGACGGTGGAGCAGATCCACGAGGTGACGGAAAAGTGGGCGGAGGGCGCCGTCCGGGCCAAGGCTGCGGGCTTTGACATGGCGGAGATCATTGCCTCCGCCGGATACCTCATTCCCCAGTTTCTCTCCCCGGTGACCAACCGGCGGACGGACGAGTACGGCGGCAGCTGGGAGAACCGGTGCCGCTTCCCGCTGGAGGTCATCCGGGCGGTGCGGGCGGCGGTGGGGCCGGACTACCCCATCTC
>CAKUKL010000126.1 GCA_934662925.1 uncultured Oscillospiraceae bacterium
ACAGACAGCAAGCCCTTTCGGCTGCTTGAACAATTTTTACTTCAGAATATTGTCTAACTTTTTGGGGTCACTTCATCTTGGATGCGGGCCTTTTTCTATTCAACAGCGAAAAACTATGGTATGATACTCTCATCTCCTGTCTGAGAGGTATTTCTATGAAACTACGCACATTCTGCATTTGCGCCGCCCTGCTGCTGGCGCTGTCTGCCTGCGCCGCGCCGGACCCGGGTTCGGCAAGCCGCCCGGAGCCGTCGGGACCGGTCTCCGCCGCCCCGTCCGAGACGCCGGAGCCTGCGCCAACTTCCACGCCGGAACCCACCCCCGCCCCTGACCCGATCCAGACTCAGCTGGACGGCATGACCACGGAGCAGAAGGTGGGCCAGCTGCTGCTGGCGGGCATTTCCGGCACCGAGGCCGGGGACGACGCCCGGTACGCCGTGGAGACGGTGCAGGTGGGCGGGATCATCCTGTTCGGCCGCAACGTGGAAAGCTGCGCCCAGGCCGTCCGGCTCACCAACAGCCTGCGGGCCATGAACGGCGATCATATCCCGCTGTTCCTCGCCGTGGACGAGGAGGGCGGCAGCGTGTCCCGGATGCCGGAGGAGATCGACCCTCTGCCCGCCGCCTACACCTTCGGGGCGCAGGGAGATCCCGCCCTGTGCCGGGAGCTGGGGCTGGTGCTGGCCGCCCGGTGCGGCGCGCTGGGGGCGAACCTCGACTTCGCGCCGGTGGCGGACGTGTGGTCCAACCCGGACAACACCGTCATCGGGAAACGGGCGTTCAGCTCCGACCCGGACACCGCCGCCCGGATGGCGGCGGAGACGGCCGCGGGCCTGACCGACGGGGGCGTCATCCCGGTGGTCAAGCACTTCCCCGGCCACGGGGACACCGCGGTGGATTCTCACTACGACCTCCCGGTGGTGGACAAAACGCTGGACGAGCTGGAAGCGCTGGAGCTCATCCCCTTCCGGGCGGCGGTGGAAAACGGCGCTCCGGCGGTGATGGTGGCCCACCTGCTGGTGACGGCGCTGGACGCGGAGCGCCCGGCATCCCTGTCCCCGGCGGTGGTGACCGGCTTTCTGCGGGAGGAGTTGGGCTTTGACGGCGTGGTGTTCACCGACGATCTGACCATGGGGGCGGTCACCGGGCGGTACGGCATGGGCGAGGCCGCCGTACTGGCGGTGGAGGCCGGGTGCGACGTGCTGCTGGTCTGCCACGGGCAGGACGAGCTTCAACAGGCTTACGAAGCTCTGCTGGCGGCGGTAAACGAGGGCCGCGTCACAGCGGAGCGGCTGGACGAGAGCGTGTACCGCATCCTGAAGCTGAAGTCGGACTACGCCCTCACCAACGCCCCGGCGGCAGAGCCGGACACGGAGAACGTGAACCGGCAGACGGCGGAGCTGCGGCAAAGGCTGCAAGGCTGAAATTTTGAAAAATACGCGGGATTTTCTCCCGCGTATTTTTGATCGTTCCTTGTCAATCGAGGGTATCGTTGACGGATAACGGAAAAGCCCTTAAAATAGAGAAAAACGGCGAAAGAGGGTGAGGGTATGCGGAAGCTGGCGTGGTTTTCCGGTGGGTTCGCGCTGGCGTGCCTGCTGTGCGTCTACGGCCCGGCGGACCTGTTCCGGCCATTGGCGGCGGTATTCGGGGCGCTGTTCCTGCTGTCGCTGGGCGGGCGGTTCCTGCTCACCCGCCGGGAGCTGCCGCCCGTCCGGCTGACGGCCATTCTTCGCCGGTGTCTCGCCCTCTCGCTGGGGGCCGTCCTTGCCGCCGGGTGGTTCTGGGGCTGGACGGCCATGTTCCGCGCCCCGGCGGATGCCCTCGCGGGGCAGACCCTCACCCTCACCGGCACGGTGACCACCTATCCCAGAGAGACCTCCGTGGGCGGGCGCTCCGTCACCGTCCGTCTGGACGGCGGCTGGAACGCGCCGGACGCGGTGATCTACGGCACGGACGACTGGGCGGCGCTGGAGCCGGGCGACATTATCACCTTTACCGCCGATCTGGAAAAGTCCACCCACATCCGGGGCGACGAGACCACCTATTTTACCGCCAAGGGCGTGTTTCTGCTGGGGACCAGCAAGGAAGCGCCCCTGTCCGCGGCACGGCCGGAGCATCCCGCACCGTCGGTGTGGCCCGTCCGGGCGGGACGGGCGCTGAGAAACAACCTGACCCGGGCCTTTGACGGGGAAGCGGCAGGGCTGGCGGTAGCCATCACCGCCGGGGACAAGAGCCTTCTGCGGGACGCGGTGCGTTCCGATTTCAACCGCGCGGGCCTCGCCCACGTACTGGTGGTGTCCGGCACCCACATCTCCTGTCTGGTGCATCTTCTGCTCCGCCGGGCGAAAAACAGGCGGCGGATGGCCGTTCTCCTGCTCCCACTGATGGTGTTTTACGCACTGATGGCGGGCGGGACGCCGTCGGCCTTCCGGGCGGTGGTGATGCAGGCCGTTCTGCTGGCCGCGCCCTTCGCCAAGCGGGAGTCCGACGCGCCCACGGCGCTGGGCTTTGCCCTGCTGGTGCTGCTCATCGCCAACCCTTATGCCGCCGGGAGCATCAGCTTACAGCTGTCCTTCGCCTCGGTGGCGGGTATCGTGCTGGTGACGCCTGCCCTCTGCAGCCGGCTGGAGCGCGCCCTCAAGCCCCTGAACAAACGGCACGATGGGCGGGGCTGGAAGTGGTCTGTCCGCTGTCTCCGGTCGGCGGGGGAGAGCGCCGCCGCGGGTCTGGGCGCGCTGCTGTTCGCCGAGCCGATCATGGCCTACTATTTCAGTCAGGCGTCGCTGGTGTTCGTGCTGTCCAACGTGTTCATTCTGCCCGCAATCACTGCGTTCCTGCCCTGCGCCATGCTGACGGGACTTGTGGGTCTGTTTGCACCGGGCCCGGCCCGGATCATGGGCGCTGTGTCCGGACTGCTGGCCCGGTTCGCCTGCTGGGCGGCGTCCATCGCGGGCCGCTGGCGGTTTGCGGCGGTGGACACGGCCAACGTGCTGTTCCTGCTGTGCATGATCGCGGCCTACCTCTTCCTCGCGGCGGGGTTCCTCCTGCGCCGCCACCGGACGCGGCTGTGGGTGCCGGTGTGCTGTCTCACCCTTCTGCTGACGGCGGCCTTCGGACTCAACCGCCTTCCGGTGGAGCGCTCCGTCCTTACGATCGCCGCGCTGGACGTGGGGCAGGGCTCGTCCACCGCCTTCCTGTCCGGCGGCATGACCTGCCTTGTGGACTGCGGCGGCACCGGCATGGACGACCCGGGAGACGTGGCCGCCAACTATTTTGCCGCTCTCGGCATTGCCCGGCTGGATCTGCTGGTGCTCACCCACTTTGACGACGACCACGTTAACGGCGTGGAGGAGCTGTTCCACCGGATGGACATCCAGACGATTGCCCTGCCGCCGTCGGACGCGCCCCGGCGGACGGAGCTTCTGGCGCTGGCGGAACGCTCCGGCGCGGAGGCCATCACGGTGTCCGAGCTGACGGAGCTGCCCTTCGGCGCAGGCAGCGTTACCCTCTATCCGCCGCTGAGCGGCGGCACGTCCAACGAAGAGGGGCTGTTCTTCCTCTGCTCCGCCGGGGACTTCGACGCGCTGGTCACCGGCGACGCGGATTCTTTTGTGGAAAAAATGCTGGTGAAGTATTATAATATCCCTGATCTGGAGCTGCTGGTACTGGGGCACCACGGCTCGGCGGACTCCACCTCGGCAGAACTGCTGGACGCGCTGCTGCCCGAGCTGGCGGTCGTATCCGCCGGGCTTCACAACAGCTACGGCCACCCGGCGGCGGAGACGCTGGGGCGGCTGGCCCAGCGGGGCATCCGGGTCTTCCGTACCGACGAGATGGGTACGGTCACCATCTATGTAAGGAGTGACGGCTATGCCGCCAAGATCCAAAGCTGACAACACCGCCATGCGCGAGCTGAAGCGGGATCTGAAGGAAAACCGGCTGAAAAGCCTTTATGTGTTCCACGGGGAGGAGGCGTACCTCCGGGACTACTATCTGGGAGAGCTGAAAAAAGCCCTGCTCCCCGCCGGACTGGAGGACTTCAACCTCCACACCGCTCAGGGGAAGGACTGCTCCCCCGAGTGGCTGGAGCAGGCGGTGGACTGCCTGCCCATGATGAGCGAGCGCACCATGGTGCTGGTGACGGACTTCGACCTCTTCGCCGGGGGCGAGAGCCAGCGGGACAAGCTGCTGGCCCTGTTCTCCAGCCTGCCGGACTACTGCTGCTTGGTGTTCGTGTACGACCTCATCCCCTACAAGGCCGACGGCCGGGCCAAGCTCACCAACCTGCTGAAGGAAAAGGGCGCGGTGGTGGAGTTCCGGCGGCAGGAGCAGGGCGACCTGACGGACTGGATCGTCCGCCGCTTCCGGGCCACGGGGCACACCATCGACACCGAGGACGCGAAATACCTCATCTTTTTATGTGGCGACCTGATGAACAATCTGGTCAGCGAGATCGGCAAGATCGCCGCCTACGCCCGGGGCCAGCGGGTCACCCGGCAGGACATCGACGCCGTGGCCATCCCGCAGGTGGACGCCATCGTGTTCCAGATGACCGACGCCATCACCCGGAAGGACTTCGACAAGGCGGCCTCCGTGCTGGCCGACCTGCTCCACGACCAGCAGGCCCCCATCATGATCCTGTCGGTGATGGGCAAATACTTCCGCCAGCTGTACACCGCCCGGCTCTGTCTAGAGGCCGGGGGCAGCCGGGACGACTTCATGTCCCTCTGGGCCATGCGGTACAGCTATCAGGCGGACAAGCTCATGGACGGGGCCCGGAAATTTTCCCTGCCATGGTGCCGCCACGCCGTCCGCCGCTGCGCGGAGACGGACGTGGCCATGAAAAGCTACGGCGGCGACGAGGAGGAACTGCTCATCTCCCTCCTCATGGAGCTGTCGGCGGGACGGCGGGTGATCACATGAGGCGCATCCGCGAGGCCATCGTGGTGGAGGGCCGCTACGACAAAAACACCCTGTCGCAGGTGGTGGACGCCGTGATTCTGGAGACGTCGGGCTTCGGCGTGTTCAAGGACGGGGAAAAGCTCACGCTGCTGCGGCGGCTGGCCCGGGAGCGGGGGCTCATCATCTTCACCGATCCGGACGGCGCGGGGTTCGTCATCCGCAATTTTCTCAAGGGCGCCATCCCGCCGGAGCAGGTGAAGCACGCCTACATCCCGGACATCTACGGCAAGGAGCGCCGCAAGCGCGCCCCCGGCAAGGAGGGCAAGCTGGGAGTGGA
>CAKUKL010000127.1 GCA_934662925.1 uncultured Oscillospiraceae bacterium
CCGCCGCTCTGGGCCGTCCGCTTGCCGCCGCTTTTCCCGCCGGAGGAGCCGCGGCTTCCGGAGGACGAGGACGATTTGGACGAAGTGCTTTTTTTCTGGCTGGAAGCCATCTCACACCCTCCCTTCTCTCATATGTAAACGAGTTTTACTTTATAAAGATGCAGGCGATCAGGGCCACGATACCCACCGCCCAGCAGTAATAGGCGAACTTGCCAAACTTGCCCTTGTCCGCCAACAGCTTCACCAACTGGATGGAGAAGTAGCCCACCACGCCGGCTACCACCATCCCCACCAGATATTTGGGCAGCAGGGACGTGTCGATGCCGCCGGCCTTGACGGTCTTGATGAGCTGGAGCAGCGTCGCGCCCAGCACGGCGGGCAGGGACAGCAGGAAGGAATAACGCACGGCGAACTTCCGGTCAAAGCCCAGCGCCATCCCGGCGGCGATGGTGGTGCCCGAGCGGGACAGGCCGGGCACCGTGGCGATGCCCTGCGCCACGCCCACCAGCAGCGCGTCCGTCACACGGGCGGTGCGCTCCGTCTTGCGGCCTTTGGCCATCCGGTCAGAGAAAAACAGCAGAAAGCCCGTCACGATGAGGGCACAGGCGATGAACGCCGGGTGGGCGCTGAGGGCGTCCAGCTTATCGTTGATGGGCAGCACCAGCACCAGCGGCAGCGTGCCCAGAATGACCAGCATCACCAGCCGCCGGGCCGCGGGGGGCTCCGTCTCCCGGCCGCCCCGCCGGGTGAAGAGCGCGGCAAGGCCCCGGAAAAACTCCACGATCATCGAAACGATGTCCTGCCAGTACACGATGCACACCGCGATGAGGGTGGCAAAGTGAAGCAGTATTGTATAAAGATTGTCCGGCTCCTGCATACCGCTGAAAAAGTGCTGCAACAGCGCCAGATGTCCGGAGCTGGAAATGGGCAGGAATTCCGCGATCCCCTGCACCAGACCCAGCAGGATCGCCATAAAATATGTCATAGAGATCACCTCATGAGCAAAGCTGAACCTTACGGTTCGATAACTGAATTATATTACCACACTCCGCCGCCAAATTCCAGTTCTTTTTCCCGCACTTTAGCGTGCCGCATTTTCGACAAACCAGCTTTATCCATCGCTGTATTGTTATGTGCACAGTGCACTAAATGCCGTCGGATATTCTGGTCCATTATAACCATGACATCGCTCATTGAAATCTGTTATAATTTTGACAAGGATATTCTGTTCTCTCAAAGGCGGGCGCGCCTGCTTTTGTGTCTGCTGGAGGGCAGACAGTAAACGGTATCCAAAACAGTGAAAAGGAAGGGAATCACATGAAACTGAAAAAAGTACTTGCCCTTGTCCTGTCCGCATGCATGATCGTCGGCCTGCTGGGCGCCTGCGGCCGCTCCGGCGGTCAGACATCCGACCAGCCCTCTCAGGGCACCGAGAGCCAGGAGCCGTCCGGCGGCGAGGAAAGTAAGGATCCCGCCGGCGACACCGCCGAGTTCAAGTGGAACGGCAATAAGGAAGTCTGGTCCATCCTGCCCACCACCGCCGCCGAGGGCCTTGTGTGGATCAACGACACCATGGGCGCCATCATGGAGGCCGAGGGCTTTACTTACGTGAAGAAGGACGCCCAGGGCAACCCCGCCAACCAGGTCAACTTCGTTGAGGACGCCATCACCGCCAACGTCGGCGCGCTGATGATCGCCGCCATGGACGTCGATATGCTTCAGGACGTGGTGGAGCGTGCTCTGGAGGCCGGCATCGCCGTTGCCTATTTGGGTGCCGAACCCACCAACTACTCCATCTCCGGCTGTGTCTACACCGCCTATGAGATCACCGGCATGTGGGCCGTCCAGGCCGCCGAGGACTGGGTCGCCAAGCGCGTGGCCGAGGGCGGCAACGTCCCCACCAACGCCGACGGCAAGTATGAGGTCGCCTGCGACGTCTACACCGATATCGTGGACGGCATCTACCGCTCCAACGCCATCGTGGGCACCGTGGACAGCTCTGACACGCTGGTCCGCGTCTCCACCACCACCTCCTACAGCGAGGGCTACAACAAGGCCTTCAACAACACGCAGGACGTGCTGGCCGCCAACCCCAACTGTCACATCTTCATCGCCTATGAGCCCCAACTGGCCCTCGGCATGAACGACGCCATCACCCAGCACTGCCAGATGAACGGTCTGGACCCCGCTGACTACTGCGTCGTCGCCTGCTACGGCGAGGACACCACCTTCACCGACGTGTACAATGAGACCGTCGCCGATCACTCCGCTTCCGCCATCAAGGGCTACGCCACCTACGGCGATCCCGCCATGCCTTACGGCGACGAGGCCAAGGCTCAGGTCGGCAAGTCCTACGACGCTCTGGCAGCCTTCTCCGAGCAGCTCAACCCCGGCGCTCCCGTCATCATTCCTCCCTGCTTCACCGGCGAGCATCTGGCTGACATCCTGCTGAACGCCTGCGGCATCGAGGGCTACGAGTTCGAGCCCGGCTACGGCAACACCTTCTATGACACCATCACCGTCTGCAACGTGTACGACTACGCCCAGACCTGGGTCCGCACCGACGCGAACCCCGCTGCCGAGTACAAGACCACCACTTACATCGGCGGCTAATCTTCAATTTGATCTTTTCCGGAGGCGGCGCGGTGTCCGCGCCGCCTCCCCCTGTCTATTATGACCGTTACTCTGAACCCTCCGGAATAACTGTTCCGGCACTGGGAGGCGTTTTATTTGGAAGAGAAAAAACCGATCCTGTCCCTGAAGGACATTATGAAGGTCTACCCCGGCGTTATCGCCCTGAATAAGGTGTCCATCGACTTTTACCCCGGCGAGGTCCACGCCCTCATCGGCGAGAACGGCGCGGGCAAGTCCACCTTTATCAAGACCATCACCGGCGCCCACGCCCCCGACGGCGGCACCATCACCATCGACGGCGAGACGTACAATGCCATGAATCCCGCGCTGGCCCGCCAGCACGGCATCGAATGCATTTATCAGGAATTCAACCTGATCGACGTGCTGTCCGCGGCGGAAAACATCTGCTACGGCGAGCACACCGGCAAGCTGGTGAACCAGAAAAAGATGAATCAGATCGCCCAGGCCATGTTTGATGACTTCGGCGTTGATATTAACCCCTCCACGCTGGTCCGGGACCTGACCCCCGGCCATATGCAGATCGTGGAGATCGCCAAGGCGGTGTCCAAGAAGGTCCGCGTCCTCATTCTGGACGAGCCCACCGCTCCCCTGTCGGTGGCGGAGGTCAAGATCCTGTTCCGCATCGTCAACAAGCTCCGCAGCGAGGGCGTGGCCATCATCTTCATCTCCCACCGTCTGGACGAGGTGTTCGAGCTGAGCGACCGGGTATCCATCCTCCGGGACGGCGAGTACATCACCACGCTGAACACCAAGGAGACCAACCGCGCAGAGCTCATCAAGTACATGGTGGGCCGCGAGATGACCCAGACCTTCCCGCCCCGGAACGCCAAGATCGGCGACGTGGCGCTGGAGCTGAAGAACCTCACCGGCAACGGCGTGAAGAACATCTCCTTCAAGGCCCGCCGGGGCGAGATCCTCGGCATCTCCGGTCTGGTGGGCGCGGGCCGCTCCGAGATCATGAAGGTGGTCTACGGCGCGGAGAAAAAGCAGTGGGGCGAGGTGTACGTCAACGGCAAGCTGGCGGACATCAAGTCCCCCAAGGACGCCATGCACAAATACGGCGTCTGCCTCATCCCCGAGGACCGCAAGCGCGAGGGCTGCTTCCTCGGTGAGACCATCTCGTGGAACCTGACCTACAACATCGTGCAGAAGATCTCCCACCTCGGCGTTGTGGACCGGAAAAAGGAGAAGGAGATCGCCGATTATTACGGCAAGAGCATGCGCATCAAGGCCCCCAACCTTGACACCACCAAGGTCATGACCCTGTCCGGCGGCAACCAGCAGAAGGTAGTCGTGGGCAAGGCGCTGGCCACCCAGTCGGACATCGTCATTTTCGATGAGCCGACCCGCGGCATTGATGTAGGCGCGAAATACGAGATCTACGAGCTGATGAACGGCCTGTGTGAAGAGGGCAAGTGCATCATTATGATCACCTCCGACATGGAGGAACTGCTGGGTATGTCCGACCGCATCGTGGTCTTCGGCGAAAAATGTCTGGCCGGCGAGCTGACAAAGGACGAGTTCTCCCAGGAGCGCATCCTGGATCTGGCTTCCACCAGCAGCCACAACAAAGAAAAAATGGAGGCTTGATTAACCATGAAAAAAAGCTTTTCCTCTTACCTGAAGGACTACATGATGCTGCTGGTCCTGGTAGCCGTTATCGTGATGTTCGCCATCCTGACTCCCATCCTGATGCCGAACCGCAACTTTCTTGATCCTCAGAACCTGCTGAACATTCTGGGCCAGAACGCCTATCTGGTCATTCTGGGCATCGGCATCACCTTCATCATGCTGGGCGGCGGCATGGATCTGTCCACCGGTTACCTGATCTCCACCGTGGGCGTGGCCATGGCCATCATCGACCTGTCCACCAACTTCGTGGTGTCCCTGATCTGCGGCATCCTGCTGGCGGTGCTCATCTCCGCCTTTAACGGCGCGGTGTACGCATGGCTGAAGGTCTTCCCCTTCATCATTACACTGGCCACCCAGTACATTCTGAACGGTGCGACCTACCTGCTGTCCGGCGGCATGACCGCCACCTACCGCAACCTGTCCGACGGCTACAAGATCCTGGGCGGCGCGTTCATCGATCTGGGCTTCGGCAAGCTCAAATCCGGCGTCATCGTCATGATCATCATGGTGCTCATCGGCTCCTTCATCCTGAACAAGACCTATCTGGGCCGGAACATCTACGCCCTCGGCTCCAACCCCGACGCCGTAGCCCTGTCCGGCGTGTCCGTGGCCAAGATGCGCATCATCGTGTTCGCCCTGGCCGGCTTCTTCTTCGGCGTGGCTCAGGTGGTCAACATTGGCGCTACCGGCTCCATGAACAACTCCATGGGCGTGGGCGCTGAGTTCAAGGTCATGGCCGGCGCCATGCTGGGCGGCGTCAAGATGGGCGGCGGCGGCGGCAAGATGAGCAACATGGTCATCGGTGTGCTCATCATCGGCGTGCTCAACTCCGGCATGAACTTCCTGAACATGAACATCTACTGGCAGAATGTGGCTCTGGGTATCGTCCTGC
>CAKUKL010000128.1 GCA_934662925.1 uncultured Oscillospiraceae bacterium
TTCAGCACTTCCTCGTCCGTCATGTCATGGCGGATATCCTTCAGAACTTCTCTCAATAGCTTTCTGTTTTCTTTCATAAATATCATCCGTTTCTTTTTGAATCTTCGCCTAAATGTACGGCTCTATGCCTCATTTTTCGGGGTATGCAGGAAGAAATCCGGTCCCTTGGTATCAAACAAAATCAGTGACACGCCCAACAGCAGGTCGGCGTGCTGGGACGGCTCCTCCAGTGGGATTGCAAAGTCCTCCTGCAATCTGCGGATGCGGTAGAGCACGGTGTTGCGGTGGGTATAGAGCGCGTCGCTGGTCTTTTTCAGCGAGTGGCAGCAGGTGAGGTAATAATAGAGCGTTTCGCAGTACTGCGTGTCCTTCTCGCGGTCATGGGCGGCAAGGCGGCGCAGCGCGATCGGGATCAGATCGCCGCGCCCCTCCAGATTTTTCAGCAGCAGCGGGGTGCGCAGCTGCGCCACGGAGCAGACCGGCTCCCCATGAAAGCGCTCGTCCGTCATCAGCTCCAGCGCCTCGCGCGCCGTGCGGTAGAGCTGCGGAAGATCGAACATCTCGTCCAGCTGCTCGGATACAAGAACCTTCAGTTGAAACTCCTTTGCCAGCGCAGAAAGTGCGTCCGCGTCCCCTTCCCTGTGCAGAAAGAGAAAAATATCTCCCTGATACAGAAACGGGTGGGAATCCGGGAACTGCGTCTCCAACTCATTCTTCAGATGCCGCTTCCCCATGTAAGCGTTATGATAGGTCTCAAGATCGATGAGGGCGAAGGTCAGCGGGTGGAAATCCGCGAGGTAGGTGCCGGACGCCTGAAGCTGGAAGTGCGCAGCGGAGGAAAAGCCGCCGTCCAGCAGGCGCATGAGGATGTCCTCCGCCGTCTCGGAGGGCTTGTCCTGACGGCTCACTTCCATAAAAAGCTGCTTGGCAAGGATATGCTCCACCAGCTCCCAGGTTCGCGGAGGGATCTGCTCCAGATGCCCGTCCGTGTCCACGCAGATCAGACAGCCAAGGCGAACGCCCGAACTGATGAGCGGCGCGAAGCGCCGCCGGTAGGGACTGTCCGGCAGCTGGACATAGTCCGCCCAGCCTGCCGAAAGCATCGGGTTTTTGCTGATGATGGCGCCTGCCTCATAGGTGATCTCGCCGCGGCGCACGGCATTTTGGAAAAGCTCGTCGGAAAAACCGAGCGGCAAACGGTGGGCTGCAATGCGAAAGGTATCATCCAGTACCATCAGCGGGCAGCCCAGCAGCTCCCCCGTGCTCAGCGCCAGCTGCCGGAGATCGTCCTGCGAAAAGAATTCCTCCAGCAGCGCCTCGGCGCTGCACGACTCCCAGCGTTTTTCCTCCATGGTCTGTCTCCTTCTTCGGCTTGTGCATTCGGCACAAGTCGTTTTTTCTTTATTGTATCGGCAGTTTCTTGTTTTTTCAAGGGAAAAAACTAAACTATATATCAGAAAGGAAAAATGAAAGACCGATACACATGGAGGGATGATCATGAAATGTGAGAATTGCGGCAGAAATGAAGCCAACTTTATCTATCGCAGCAGCATCAACGGCAGAACGGAGGAGCATCACCTCTGTCAGGCCTGTGCGGAGAAGCTGGGCTACACCCAGAGGTTCTTCTCCAAGCGGCCGTCCATGCTGGACAGCTTCTTCGGCAACGATGCGTTCTTTGGCTCCATGCCGTCTCTGATGGGACGGATGCTGGAGAGTCCTTTTGACGATTTCTTCGATACCATGCCCGCCATCGGCGCAGCGCCGGTGCAGGAGGTTCCGGAGGAGAAGAAGGACGACCTGATGAGCCATGAGGATCAGAGCCGCTTTTCCTATCTGCGCCAGAGGAACGCGCTGAAGCAGGCACAGGAAAAAGCCATTGCGGAGGAGGACTTCGAGCGCGCCGCCCAGCTGCGGGACGAGATCCATAAGCTGGAGGAGGCGCACAGGGACGCTGAGAAGTCCCAGAAGGACGGTCAGGAGACCGCTTAAAGCGATAGAACACACCCCAAAATAAAAGAGGTATTGAACAATGGATGAAAGTAAATTCACTCCTACTGCGGAGGAAGCACTGCAGCTGGCGCAGGAGGCCGCAGGCGAGCTGGGTCACGGCTACATGGGCACGGAGCACCTGCTGCTTGGCCTGATGCGGGAGGACGAGGGCCTTGCCCACACCGTACTGACTGAAGCGGGTCTGACCGACGATTTGCTGACGGAAATGATCCGCAAGAGCGCCGGCGCCGGACTGTCCGGCAGCAATCCCGCGCAAAGCCTGAGTCCCCGAGCAAAGCACGTATTGGAGATCGCCATGGAGGACGCCGCCCGCGGCGGCTACGCCTATATCGGCACGGAGCATCTGCTGGCCGGTATTCTCCGCGAGGGCAACAATATGGCAGTCCGTATTCTGCGCTCCGCCGGTGTGGACGCCCGCCAGCTCTACACCGCGCTGATGGAGAAGCTCAGCGCCGCGTCCCACGCCCAAAGCGGAAACGGCGATGCGCAAGCTGCCGGAAGCGCTGAGGAGAACGGCAAAAACAATAAAACGCTGGCGGAATTTACCCGCGACCTGACGGCGGACGCCCGGATGGGCAAGCTGGATCCTGTCATCGGCCGCGATGAGGAGATTCAGCGCGTCATTCAGATCCTGTCCCGCCGCACGAAGAACAACCCCTGTCTCATCGGCGAGCCGGGCGTCGGCAAGACCGCTATCGCGGAGGGGCTGGCACGGAAGATCGCCGCAGGCGATGTGCCGGAAAACCTGTTGGACAAGAAGCTTCTGTCGCTGGATCTTACCGGCATGGTGGCCGGAGCCAAGTACCGCGGCGAATTTGAAGACCGTATCAAGAAGGTGATGCAGGAGGCCAGAAAGGACGGAAACATCATCCTCTTTATCGATGAGCTGCACACCATCGTGGGCGCAGGCTCCGCCGAGGGCGCGGTAGACGCCGCCAATATCCTCAAGCCCGCCCTCAGCCGCGGCGAGATCCAGATCATCGGCGCAACGACCTTAAACGAGTACCGCAAGTATATCGAAAAGGACGCCGCTCTGGAGCGCCGCTTCCAGCCGGTCACCGTGGGTGAGCCCAGTCAGGAGGCCACGCTGGAAATTCTGAAGGGCTTGCGCGAGAAGTATGAGCAGCACCACAAGCTGCACATCACCGACGAAGCCCTGAAGGCCGCCGTGGAGCTGTCCGCCCGGTACATCAACGACCGTTTCCTCCCCGACAAGGCCATCGACCTGATGGACGAGGCCGCCAGCCGCGTGCGGATGGAGCAGGAGGAGCCTTCGGAAGAGCTCAAGAGCCTCGAAGAGAAGCTCAATGCCCTCGCCAAGGACAAGGAAGCCGCCGTCGCCGCCCAGGACTTTGAAAAGGCCGCCCAGCTGCGGGACGCCGAGAAGGACTATCAGAAGCAGCTGGACGCCGAGCGCGACAAGCGCCGCAAGAACAATCAGGAGCACCGGGACGTCAACGCCGAGGACATCGCCGCTGTGGTGTCCGGCTGGACCGGCGTTCCCGTGACCCGCCTGACGGAGGACGAGGGTCAGAGCCTGCTGCATATGGAGGATATCCTCCACAAGCGTGTGGTTGGCCAGGACGAGGCCGTGAAGGCGGTCGCCCGCGCCATCCGCCGCGGCCGTGTGGGCCTGAAGGACCCCAAGCGTCCCATCGGCAGCTTCCTGTTCCTGGGCCCCACCGGCGTGGGCAAGACGGAGCTGTGCAAGTCTCTGGCCGAAGCCATGTTCGGCGATGAGAACGCCATGATCCGCATTGATATGTCCGAGTACATGGAGCGCCATACGGTGTCCCGTCTGGTGGGTTCGCCTCCGGGCTATGTGGGTCACGATGAGGGCGGCCAGCTCACCGAGAAGGTGCGCCGTAAGCCCTACTCCGTGGTGCTGTTCGATGAGATCGAAAAGGCCCACGAGGATGTCTGGAACATCATGCTCCAGATCCTGGACGATGGCCGTATCACCGATTCCCAGGGCCGCACCGTGGACTTCAAGAACACCGTCATCGTCATGACCAGCAACATCGGCGCCAAGGCGCTGACCGCAGCGGGCGCCAAGCTGGGCTTTGACGGAAGCGACAAGAAGGCCGAAGAGGATGCCGACAAGGCATACGCTCAGGCCAGGGAGACCGTGATGGCGGAGTTGCGCCAGACCTTCCGCCCCGAGTTCCTGAACCGTATCGATGACATCATCGTGTTCCGCGCCCTGACGGAGCAGGATATCGAGGAGGTCGCTCGCCGGATGCTCAAGACCGTGGCGGCCCGTATGGAGGCCATGGGCATCCATCTGGACGCTTCCGACGAGGCGGTAAAGGAGCTTGCCAAGGAGGGCTTCGATCCCAGATACGGCGCGCGTCCCCTGCGCCGCGCCATCCAGAGCAAGGTGGAGGACGCCGTGGCCGAGAAGATGCTGGATGGCACCCTCAAGACCGGCGACACCGCAAAGCTTGCCGTGGAGGACGACAAGCTGGTCGTCACCAAATGACCCCTGATACATACCTGAAAAGAACCCCGGATGGCCTATGGGCCATCCGGGGTTCTTGCTGTCGAACTCCCTGCCTTTCATTACACTTCTTTAGCAACTATCTTTTTAGATATCAGCTCCGGCTAAAATCTATTCATATCTTTTCCCAACAACATATATTGGAAGAAATGCGCTGCACAGCATGATTGCCAAGAGGACATACCTTCCAATATTTTCCCATACGACTACCGCTACGCTGCTTGCCAGAAGATTGAGAATTGGAATCAGAATCATGCTCAGGCACAAAAACAACCGGAAAGCCTGCACAATATGCGGCCAGTTACGGTTATTGAAGTTAACTCCCGGAACATGCATACGGAACGGGCCATCATAGAAAATGTTTACGTTGTTTTCGTCATAAAATCTTGAAAGTTTCATCCGTACAAAGCAGCAAAAATACGCACCAAATACTGCACACATGAGCACAGACATTATCAAGGAGTCCATACAGGGCGTTGCCATTGTGTGGTTCAGAAATGTGCTGATGCCGCATATCAGAAGAGAGATTCCATAAATGACGATCCACTTGCTTTTAACATGATATGCTCTTTCAGGTGCTTCGTCCGCATAAGTGATTGCCGTCTTAACAATATCCTCAACTTTATCAGGTTTTAGTACATCATCGTTCGGCAATC